>DASVTZ010000191.1 GCA_036387335.1 Longimicrobium sp. | reverse complement strand
TTCGCGGACGGCGCGTCGCTGATGCTGGACTGGCTTCAGCGAGTGGTGGACGTGGCGGCGGAGCTGCCGGGCGGGCACGCGGCGGTGGCCCGGCCGCGCTGGGGGCTCTGGGGCGCGGCGGCGCTCGCCATCCTCCTCGCGCTGGAGTGGAGCGCGAGGATGCGCGGGTGGGTGCGCGGGTCGCTCGCGACAGCGGCGGCGTGCGCGGCGTTCCTCGTCCTCCCCGCCGCGCCCACCGCACAGGGGCTGGAGCTCGCCTTCCTCGACGTGGGGCAGGGGGACGCGGTCGCCATCCGCACGCCGGCGGGGCGCTGGCTGCTGGTGGATGCGGGGCCCATCGAGGAGCGCTTCGACGCGGGGGAGAAGCGCGTCCTCCCCTTCCTGCGCAGCCGCGGCGCGACGGTGGTGGAGGCGATGATCCTCACCCATCCGCACGCCGACCACATCGGCGGGGCGGGGGCCGTACTGCGCGGGATGCGGGTGGGGCGCGTCGTGGAGCCGGGGCTGCCGTTCGGCACGCCGCTCTATCGCGACCTGCTCAGCACCATCGAGGAACGAGGCGCCGTCTGGTCTGTGGCAAGGCAGGACCGGGTCTTGCAAATCGACGGAGTGGAACTGGCGTTCCTCTGGCCGTCCGCCGGATCGCTTGACGCCCCCGCGGACGCGAACGACATTAGCGCCGTGGTGCGGCTCCGGTACGGGGCCTTCACCGCGCTCCTCACCGGCGATGCACCCTCCGAGGTTGAGGCGAGGCTGGTGAGCCGCTACGGCGCCGCGCTCCGCTCCGCCGTGCTCAAGGTGGGGCACCACGGATCGCGCACCGCGACCTCCGACACGTTCCTCCGCGCCGTGCAACCGGAGCTGGCCGTGATCTCCTGCGGCGTACGCAACCGCTACCGCCATCCCGCGCCCGAGACGCTGGAGCGCCTGGCCGCGCGCGGCGTGCCCGTTGCGCGCACGGACCTGGAGGGGACGGTCGTCGTCCGGGTTCACCCCGGCGGCGCGTTCTGGGAGCGCGTGGAGCCGTGATGCTCTGGAACCGGCTCCTGGACTCGGTGCTGGGACCCGTGGCGCCGCCGCCCTCCGCCGTGCCCGCCAGCGCGCTCCCGCCCGGCGTCACCTTTCGCAAGGGGCGGCTGGTGCCGGCCATCGGCGGAGTGCTGGCGAAGACGAAGGGCCCGATGACGGCGGTGACGCTGGGGCGCACCATCGTCGTGCTCCCCGGCGCGGAGCTTTCGCCGCGGCTCCTGGTGCACGAGCTCACGCACGTGCGGCAGTGGGGCGAGGACCGGCTCTTCCCCCTGAAGTACGCGCTGCAGTCGCTTCGGCACGGGTACCTGCAGAACCGGTACGAGGTCGAGGCGCGGGCGGAGGCCGAGCGGGCCTTCCCCCGGACCCCAACAACCCCGAGGAACGCGTGACTCCCAAAGGCCTGGTCACCATCGAGCGCCACATCATCGAGGCGGAACGCGAGTTCCCCGAGGCGACGGGGGCGTTCAGCAACATCCTGTACGACCTGGCCTTCTCCGCCAAGATGATCGCGCGCGAGGTGCGGCGCGCCGGGCTCGCGGACATTCTGGGGCTCACCGGCGAGGTGAACGTCCAGGGCGAGGAGGTGCGCAAGCTGGACGAGTTCGCCAACGAGGTGATCTTCAAGGCGCTGGACCACACCGGGCACCTGTGCGGGATGGCCTCCGAAGAGGTGGAGGACTTCATCCCCATCCCCGACCGGTTCCCCACGGGGAACTACTGCGTGCTCTTCGACCCGCTGGACGGCTCGTCGAACATCGACGCCAACGTCAGCGTGGGCACCATCTTCTCGGTGCATCGCAAGGTGAGCGACCACGCGCGCGGCTGCGTGGAGGACTGCCTGCAGCCCGGGACGAAGCAGGTGGCGGCGGGGTACATCGTCTACGGGTCGTCCACGATGCTGGTGTACACCACCGGCAACGGGGTGCACGGCTTCACGCTGGAGCCGTCGATCGGCGAGTTCCTCCTGTCGCACCCCAACATCAAGATCCCCTCGCCCGGGCAGCGGATCTACAGCGTCAACGAGGGGAACTACGCCCGCTGGTCCGAGGAGCAGCGCCGGCTGGTGGACCACCTCAAGAACGCGGACGGCGACAACCCCAAGCCGTTCAGCGCGCGCTACATCGGCTCGCTGGTGGCGGACTTCCACCGCAACCTGCTGTACGGCGGGATGTTCATGTACCCGGCGGACGTGAAGTGCCCCCAGGGGAAGCTGCGCCTGCTGTACGAGGCCGCGCCGCTCGCCATGATCGCCGAGCACGCCGGGGGCCGCGCCTCCAACGGCGAGCAGCGCATCATGGAGATCGTCCCCCACGACCTGCACGAGCGCACGCCCCTGTTCATCGGGACGACCGAGTACGTGGAGCTGGCGGAGCGCTTCCTGGCGGGGACGGAGGCGGGCGCGCTGGTTTGAGGCGCGGTGGGGTTTTGGGATGCGAAGAGGCCCCGGCTCGGTGAAGAGCGGGGGCTTCTTTGTGTGCGCGGCTGTAAAGCTGCTGGAGCCGGCGGTTGAAACCGCTGCAACAACTGCGGGAAGCCTGCCTTCGCAGGCTCTGCGGGGGCGGGATTGGTGCGGGGCGGCCGGGGCGGTCCGGCGGCGGGTCGCCGGGGGATGAATCCCCCGGCTGGAACGACGCGAAGGCGGCTGAAGCCGGCTCGTGCACGCCAGCATTGGAGCCGGAGTGCGCGCAGGCGGACGTTGCGTGTTTCCAGCGGCGAATGTATTCGCTCTGGACCGGGATCTCGCCCGCGAGTCCGCGAAGGCGGACTTTGTGCTGTTGTAGCCGCGACTTCAGTCGCCGGGCTACCCCGGGCACCCCGGCCTACCCCGGCCTACCCCGGCCACCCCGGCCACCCCGGCCTACCCGGGCCACCCCGGCCTACCCCGGGCACCCCAGGCACCCACCCCTCAAAACGCCATCTGGAACTGCGCCTTGAAACTCTGGCCGCTCGGCGCGTCGTGGGAGCCGTGCCAGAGGTCGTAGTTGAACATCACGCGGTTGAGGCCGCCGAGGTAGACGTTGAAGCCGGGGGTGATCAGGGTGCCGGCGCCGTCGTCGGGGGCGTCGTGGTCCCTGTCGGGGTCGCCGTGGCTGATGCGGAGGAGGGGCTCGACGGAGGCGATGCGGCTGGTGAGCGGCTTCGTGCGGTACGAGATCCAGCCCTGCGCGCCCAGGAAGCGGCGGCCGGCGAATGGGTCGCCGTCGCCGAACGCGAGCTCGGCGATGGCGTGCGGGCCGGGACGGTAGCCGCCCACCTCCGCGTCGATGGCCCAGGCGTGGCCGCCGCGGGAGCGGGCGGGCGCGGAGTCGGCGGGGGGCTGCACGAAGTCGCGGCGGCCCCAGGAGCCGGCAAGGGTGAAGCCGGGTAGCGGCTGGATGCCGGCGCGCGCGGAGAGCTGGTAGCTGCGTTCGCCGCCATCCACGGTGTGCACGGGGCCGTTGGTGAAGGCGGCAGCGTAGAAGGGGCGCAGCGGGAGACCACCAGGCCTCCCGGTGAGCTGCACGCCCAGGTCGCGCTCCGAGTATCCGAGGTCGGTGACGAGCGAGTACTCGTCGCGGGCGCGGAGGCCGCGCACGCGCACGCCGCGCTCGATGGGCGCCATCTGCGCGGAGTTGGTCTGCGCGATCGCGCCGAACGGGCGTTGCGCGTTGCCGGCCAGCACGCTGAGGGCGGGGTGCAGGTTCAGCCGCACGTACGCATCCTTGAACGTCACCCGGTTCCCCGCGAAGTCGATCTGGAGCCGCCCCGCCACCACGGGACCGTAGCGCGTGGCGATCTCCACCCGCGCGCGGCGGAGGAACCAGTCCGTCACCGGCACCGAGTCCACGCTGCTGGTGTTGAACTGCGCCTGCAGGCGCGCGCCGAGCGTGACCTCCATCCCGTTGACGGTGAAGGTCGGGGCAGGCTGCTGCTGGGCGCAGGCCGGATGGGCGAACGTAACGGCGAGCGCGCATGTAACGGCTGCCGTAGCGCGGCGGGCGAGGGGCATCGGATGGTGTGACTGTTCGGGGGTGTTGAGCGGGATTGTAAGACGCCCGGACTCGTGACGGGTCCGGGCGCCTTTCTCGTCATCGACCGGGAGGATCAGGGGGCGACGGTCACCTTCAGCAGCACATAGCAGACGGCCGAGATAGCGAACGCGGCGGGGATGGTGAGGAACCACGCCCACACGATGCGCCCCGCGATGTTCCAGCGCACGGCGGAAAGGCGCCGCGTCGCGCCCACGCCCACGATGGCGCCCGTGATGGTGTGCGTGGTGCTCACCGGGATGCCGAAGAACGTCGCGATGAAGATGCTGATGGCGCCGCCCGTCTCCGCGCAGAAGCCGCCGACCGGGCGCAGGCGGGTGATGCGCGTGCCCATCGTGTGCACGATGCGCCAGCCGCCGAAGAGCGTGCCCAGCGAGATCATGGTGTACGCCAGCAGCTCCACCCAGAGCGGCACGTGGTCGGCGTTGGGGAGGTACAGGTAGCGCATCCACCCGGTCTGCCCCGCGAACGCCGCCTTGGACGACACCAGCAGCCCAACGATGATCCCCATCGTCTTCTGCGCGTCGTTGCCGCCGTGCGAAAGGGAGAAGACGCCGGACGAGGCGAGCTGCGCCACGCGGAAGAAGCGGTCCGCGAAGCCCGCGCTGCTCTTGTGGAAGATCCAGAGCACGATCAGCATCAGCAGCCATCCCAGTGCCATGCCGATCAGCGGGGAGAGGAAGATGAAGAGGATCGTCTTGATCCACCCGCCTGGGATGATGGCGCCGAACCCCGCCTTGGCCACCGCCGCACCCGCGTAGCCGCCCAGCAGCGCGTGCGACGACGACGACGGGATGCCGTAGTACCAGGTGATCAGGTTCCAGGCGATGGCGCCCAGCAGCCCTCCCATCACCACGCTGGGGGTGACGATGTTCACGTCGATCATCCCCTTGCCCAGCGTCTTCGCCACCGCGGTGCCCACCACGAAGAGCGCGGCGAAGTTGAAGAACGCCGCCCAGAACACCGCCTTTACCGGGCTCAGCACCCGGGTGCCCACCACCGTCGCGATCGAGTTCGCCGAGTCGTGGAAGCCGTTGATGAAGTCGAAGGCGAACGCGACCGCGATGATCACCAGGATGTATACGACGTTCGCGTCCACGGCGGTCACCCGTTCTTGATGGCGATGCTCTCCAGCACGTGCGACACGTGGTCGCACTCGTCGATGGCATCCTCCAGCTTGTCGAACAGCTCCTTCCACTTGATGATCTCGAGCGGGTCGCCCGTCGAGTTGGCGAACAGCGCGTGCACCGCCTCGAAGTAGATCGCGTCGCCCTCCTCCTCCAGCGCCTTGAGCTGGCTGGTGTGCTCCAGCATCAGCTTGGGCTTCTTGAGGTTGATGACCGCCGCCTCGATGCACGCGGCGGCGCGGCGCAGAACGTCGGCCAGGCGCGCGGCCTCCGGGCGCATCTGGCGGACGTGGAACATCTGCACGCGGCGCGCGGTGCCGTCCAGCAGGTCGATCACGTTGTCCAGGCGGCCGGCCAGCAGGTGGATGTCCTCGCGGTCCAGCGGGGTCACGATGCTGCGGTCGATGCGTGCGTTGATCTCGCGCGTCATCACGTCCGCCTCGTGCTCCAGCCGCTTGATCTCCATCACCAGCTCGTCGATGCGCGCCGGCTCGGCGAACATCTGCGCGATCAGCTCCGCGCACCCCGAGAGGCGCTTGGCCATCTCGCTGAACATCGGGAAGAACTGCTCGTCTCTTGGAAAGAGGCCCACTGCGTCCTCCAGGGGAAATCGATGTGTAACGATGAGGCATTCCGGTGCGGAATGCGCGGCACCCCGGCGCCGCCCCCGGAATCCCGCGCCAAAGCTATCGTGCGTCCCGCGCGGGGAAAAGGGTGTTGCACGGCCCGGTTACGCCGCGAGCGCGCGCCGTTACTTACGCGTTACGCAGCCTGGGTAGGATCACGCGCCATCGAGGAGGCCGATCTTCGACCAACCGTGGACTACCGACATGACGAATCGCCGTTTCTTGCCCGCCGTGCTCGCGCTCTCCCTTCTCGCCGCGTGCGGCGGGGACGGCGGGGGGAGCACGCCGGGCGCGATGAAGGGGAGCGCGGGCGCCGCGCCGGGCACCGTCACGCTGACGGGCGCGGGCGCCACCTTCCCCATGCCCATCTACTCCAAGTGGTTCGCCACCTACGGCCAGAGCAACCCGGTGCGCGTGAACTACGCCTCCGTGGGCTCGGGCGCCGGTATCCGGCAGATCACGCAGGGCACCGTGGACTTCGGCGCATCGGACGCGCCGATGACGGACGCGGAGCTCGCCCGCAAGCCGGGGATCCTGCACGTGCCCACGGTGCTGGGGTCGGTGGCGGTGTCGTACAACCTCCGCGGCCTGCGCCAGCCGCTGCGGCTGGACGGGCCCACGCTGGCCGCCATCTACCTGGGCACCGTCCGCAAGTGGAACGACGCGCGCATCGCCGGCCTCAACCCCGGCGTCGCGCTCCCCAACGCGGACATCCTGCCCGTGTACCGCACGGACGGCAGCGGCACGACGCACGTCTTCACCGACTACCTGACCACCATCAGCCCCGAGTGGAAGGAGCGGGTGGGGACGGGGAAGTCGGTGAAGTGGCCCACCGGCCTCGGTGCCAAGGGGAATGAGGGGGTGACGGGCTCGGTGAAGCAGAGCGAGGGCGCCATCGGATACGTGGAGCTCGCCTACGCCACGCAGAACCAGCTCCCGGTGACGGCGCTGCGCAACTCGGCCGGCGCCTTCGTGCAGCCCAGCGTGGAGTCGACCACCGCCGCGGCCGCCGACCTGGGCGAGCAGCTCCGGCAGCACCCCGACCTGCGCATGTCGGTGGTGAACGCGCCCGGCGCGCAGGCGTACCCGGTGTCGTCGTTCACCTACCTGCTGGTCCCCGGGCAGATGGAGGATTGCGGCAAGGCGAAGGCGCTCGTGGGGCTGGTGCGCTGGACGCTCGCGGAGGGCGGCGAGATGGCGCGGCAGCTCCACTACGCGCCGCTGCCGGACGCTGTGCGCGCGCAGGTGCTGCAGAAGCTCCAGGGCGTCACCTGCGGCCCCCAGCGCCAGCCCGCGCTGACCGGCTGACGCGCGATGCAGCCCACTCCCGAGCAGGCAGGCGTGCTGGCGGGCGGCGGACCCCCGTCCTGGGTCCGCCGCGTGCTGCCGTCCGTGCGCCACGGCAACCTGGCGGACCGCGCTTACGCCATCACGCTGGGCGCGTTCGGCGCGGCGATCCCCATCCTCTTCGGCTTCATCCTGCTGCGCGTGGGGACCGCCGCCTGGCCCGCGCTGCGGCGGTTCGGCGGCGGCTTCGTCGTGGGGTCCGACTGGAACCCGGTCGCCGGGAGCTACGGCGCGCTTCCCTTCATCTTCGGTACGCTGGCGTCGTCGCTCCTGGCGCTGCTGATCGCGGTGCCGCTTGCCGTGGGGCTCGCCATCTTTCTTACCGAGCTGTCGCCGCGCTGGGTGGCCGCGCCGGTGGCGTTCGGAACCGAGCTGCTGGCCGCCATCCCCTCCGTGGTCTACGGGCTGTGGGGGATCTTCGTGCTGGTGCCCTGGCTGCGCTCCAGCATCCAGCAGCCGCTGGCGGGCGCGTTCGGCGACTCGTTTCCGCTCTTTGCGGGGCCGGCGTACGGCACCAGCATCATGGCGGGCGGGGCGATCCTGGCCATCATGATCGTCCCCTTCATCTCCGCCGTCTCGCGCGAGGTGCTGGCCGCCGTGCCGCGCGACCAGCGTGAGGCCGCGCTCGCCCTGGGCGCCACGCGCTGGGAGATGACGTGGCAGGTCGTGCTCCCCTACGCGGTTCCGGGAATCATCGGCGCCACCATCCTGGGGCTGGGCCGCGCGCTGGGCGAGACGATGGCCATCACCATGGTCATCGGCAACCGGCCGGACATCCCCACCTCGCTCTTCGCGCCCGGCTACACCATGGCCAGCGTGCTCGCCAACGAGTTCAGCGAGGCCTCCGACGACCTGCACCTGGCCGCGCTCATGGAGATCGGCCTGATCCTCTTCGGCATCACCATCGTGGTCAACTCGGTGGCGCGCCTGCTGGTGTGGCGGGTCGCGCGCCGCGCGGGGAAGTAGACGATGAACACCGCGACGGCGCCTTCGTGGCGCGACCGGCGGCGGCGCACCACCAGCACCGTGATGCTGGCGATGACCGGGGTAGCGGCGCTGCTCACGGTGCTCCCGCTGGTGCTGATCCTGTGGCACCTGCTGCGGGCCGGGATCACGGCCATGAACGGCGACTTCTTCACCGAGACCCCGGCGCCGGTGGGCGAGCCCGGCGGCGGAGTGGGGAACGGCATCCTGGGCACCGCCATCCTGGTGGGGCTCGGCGCCGTCTTCGGGCTGCCCGTGGCCATCGGCGCGGGGCTCTTTCTGGCCGAGGCGGAGGGGAGCCGCGTGGCCAACGCAATCCGCTTCATCACCGACGTGATGAACGGAATCCCGTCCATCGTCATCGGCATCTTCGTGTGGGCGTGGGTGGTGGTGTCGATGGGGCACTTCTCCGCGCTGGCGGGGGGCGTGGCGCTGGCCATCATGCTCATCCCCATGGTCACTCGCACCACCGAGGAGATGGTTCGCCTGGTGCCCCGCGAGCTGCGCGACGGCGGCCTGGCGCTGGGCTTCACCCGCTGGCGCACCACGCTGGGGATCGTGCTCCCCGCGGCGCGCAGCGGCATCCTGACCGGCGTGCTGGTGGCGCTGGCGCGCATCTCGGGCGAGACGGCGCCGCTCCTCTTCACCGCGCTCGGCAACCCGTTCTGGGGGTGGAAGCTGAACGAGCCGATCGCCGCGCTCCCCGTGCAGATCTTCCAGTACGCCATCTCGCCCTACGAGGAGTGGCACCGCCTGGCCTGGGCCGCGTCGCTCCTGCTGATCGCGCTGGTGCTGGGGGTGAGCCTCGCGGCCCGCCTCCTCATCCGCAGCCCATACAAGGGACGCTGAACATGCAACAGATCGCCACCGCCGCGCCGCGCACCGCGCCGGCTGCGCCCGCGAACGCCACCGTGCCGCTCGCCGTGGAGGCGCGCGACTTCTCCTTCTGGTACGGCGGCAACCGCGCGCTCAACGGCATCACGCTGGAGGTGCCCGAGCGGCAGGTGACGGCGCTGATCGGCCCGTCGGGGTGCGGCAAGAGCACCTTTCTGCGCTCCATCAACCGCATGAACGACCTGATCCCGGGCGTGCGGCACGACGGCGAGATCCTGATCCGCGGCGAGTCCGTCTACCGCGACCGGCTGGACGTGGTGAACCTGCGCAAGCGGGTGGGGATGGTCTTCCAGAAGTCCAACCCCTTCCCCAAGTCGATCTACGACAACGTGGCGTACGGCGCGCGCGTCAACGGCCTCGCACGCGGCCGCGCGGAGCTCAACGAGATCGTGGAGCGCTCGCTGCAATCCTCCGCGCTGTGGGACGAGGTCAAGGACCGCCTGGACCGCAGCGCGCTCGGGCTCAGCGGCGGGCAGCAGCAGCGCCTCTGCATCGCGCGGGCGCTGGCGGTGCAGCCTGAGGTGCTGCTGATGGACGAGCCCGCCAGCGCGCTGGACCCCATCGCCACGCAGAAGATCGAGGAGCTGATCTACCAGCTCAAGGACGAGTACACCATCGTGATCGTGACCCACAACATGCAGCAGGCGGCGCGCGTGTCGGACGTCACCGCCTTCTTTTACATGGGCGGGCTGGTGGAAGTGGGATCGACGCACCAGATCTTCACCAACCCGCGCGAGGACCGCACCGAGGCGTACATCACCGGGAGGTTCGGATGAGCCCGACGCCGGGAGTGCGCCACTTCCACGAGGAGCTGGCGCGCCTCAAGCACCAGCTCCTCAACATGTCCGCGCTGGCCGAGGATCTGGTGGGGATGGCGGTGCAGGCCCGCACGGAGCGCGACGTGTCGCTCGCGGAGCAGGTGATCGCGCGCGACAACGATCTGGACGCCATGGAGATCGCGGTGGACGACACCTGCATCCACCTGCTGGCGCTTCAGCAGCCGATGGCGCGCGACCTACGGCTGATCACCATGGCGATGAAGATCTCCAACGACCTGGAGCGGGTAGGCGACCACGCCGTCAACATCGCCGAGGGTGTGCGCCACCAGGCGGAGCACCCGGTGAGCATGGAGCTGGCGGAGATCGACGAGATGTCGCGCCTCGCCCGCGAGATGCTCTCCGACGCCCTCGACTGCTTCGTGCGCGGCGATGCGGCCGGCGCGCGCGAGGTGTGCCGCCGCGACGACCGCGTGGACCAGCTCCACGACTCCGTCTTCCGCATCCTCGTCACGCACATGATGGAGGACCCGCGCCGCATCGGCAGCGCCATGTCCCTCTTCCTCGCGAGCCGCAACCTCGAGCGCATCGCCGACCTCGCCACCAACATCGGCGAGGACGTGGTCTTCCTGGTCGAAGGCCGCTCGATCAAACACGGGGCGGGGGCGCTCTCCGGCGCATAGCGGGCCGTCATTGCGGGGCACTTTCCCTTTGTCATCCTGAGCGACGCGCCGCACCGTCCTCGCCCCTTCGACCATGTCTGGCGCGGAGCGAAGGATCTACTGCGCGTGACGCGAGGACCGCCTTCGAACGCAGGCCTCCTGCTTCGCCGGCTAGATCCTTCGGTCGCCGGCGGAGTCCGGCGTTCCACGGAGGCCTGTCCCGCGGCTCCCTCAGGATGACATAAAAGGGGGAACCCTCCGCCCCCGCACGCGCAGCGTTGGCCCGGCGCGGAGCTTGCTCTGTGTAACGATGGCCGCCCTGTGCCCGCGCGCCGGGAGCTTGCACCCCACCCTCCCGTGCCCGTAAGCTTCCGCGCGCACAGCAGCATCGTACCTCCCACCCCCGGGTCGCTTGATGCCTCCGCACCCCAGCGAGCGACTTCCCCACGGCCACACCCCGCAACCCGCGGCGCAGTACTCCCCGACCGCTCCCGAGATGGTCCAGATGCAGGACCAGGTGGAGCAGCTCCTGGTGGAGATGAGCGAGGAGACGCAGAGCAAGTCGCTGGGCTACGGCTCCAGCCTGCGCGGGCGCGTCGCCATCGTCACGGGCGGGGCCACGGGGATCGGCAGGGCGATCGCGCTGGAGTTCGCGAGGCACGGGGCCGCCGTGGCGTTCAACTACTTCTGCTACGACGACGGCGAGGACCTGCGCGAGGAGGCCGAGGCCACCGCGCGCGAGATCGCGCAGATGGAGGTGCGCGTGCACCACGCATCGTGCGACGTGCGCGACCCGGGCGAGGTGAAGCGCTTCGTGAACGACACGCACGAGGAGCTGGGCGCCATCAACATCCTGGTGAACAACGCCGGCATCGCCCGCGACCGCGCCCTCTGGCGGCTGACGGACGAGCAGTGGAGGACGGTGCTGGACACCAACCTGACGGGCGCCTTCCACATGATCCGCGCGGTGGCGCCCATGTTCCGCCGCCAGTCCGACGGCAAGATCGTGAACGTGTCGTCGGTGCACGGCATCCGCAGCGAGTTCGGGCTGGCCAACTACAGCGCGTCCAAGGCGGGGCTGCTGGGCCTCACCCGCTCGGCGGCACTGGAGCTGGGGCCGAGCAACGTGAACGTGAACGCGGTGGCGCCGGGCTACATCCGCACTACGCGCCTCACCAGTGGCGTCCCCGCGGAGATCCTGGACACGGCCCGCGAGCGCGCCGTCCTGGGCCGCCTGGGCGATCCGCAGGACGTAGCCAACGTGGTCATGTTCCTCTGCTCCGAGTACGCGCGCCACATCACCGGCGCGGTCATCCCCGTAGACGGCGGGCACCTGCTTTGATGGCGGGACACGAGACAGAAGTCTCACGCGGAGACGCGGAGACGCAGAGAGGAGAACAGGGAGAGAAAGCGATGATGGTTGTTCTTTCAGTTCGCTATTGTGGCTTTGTGTGAACTCCTTCTGTCCTCCTCTTTTCTCTTCCGCGTCTCCGCGCCTCCGCGTGAGACCCTGCGGTTTTAGGATGCACACGGAACCTGGTATGAGAGCGTTTTTCGTTCTGGCGTTGGCCCTCGCCGGGTGCGGCGGGCAGCGTGCCGCGGCACCGGGCCCGGCGACCGTGCCCGCGCCGGTGGCGATGCCAGCGATGGACCTGGGAGGGCAGCGGGTGCTGATCCTTCCCGTACAGGCGGCGGAGGGGGTGGGGACGCGCGACGAGGCGACGAGCGAGCTGGTGTTCGCCCTCGCCGAGCGCGACGCGCGCGCGCAGTGGGTGACGCCCGAGCAGCTTCGGCGGGCGCTGCGCGCGGCACCGGGCTACGCGGCGGACCCCGGCACGCTCCCCGATGACCCGTACATCCATCATGGCGAGCGCTCCATCGTGGACCCGCTGGGCGGCATCGTGCGGCGCTACTCCGCGCTGGCCGACGCGCGCGTCGTCGTCATCCCCCGCGCCGCGCGATGGATGCCGGGGAGCGCAGGGGGGCGCGTGAGGATGACGGCCGCGGTGGTGGACGCCCGCAGCGCCCGCGTCATCTGGCACGGCGACGCGGAGGGCGACGAGCGGCCGAGCTTCGACCGCACCGCCCTCGCCAGCGCCGCCGCCGCGCTGGCGGAGCGGATGCTGGTGGCGGGGAGCCGCTGAGCGCGCGCTCGCATCCGTCTTGCACGGCCCATCCGTCTGTACTGTTTACCCTGTCCCTTACCACTGAAGCCGTACCCCATGCCGCAGACCGTAACGCTGATCCCCGGTGACGGAATCGGGCCCGACATCACCCGTGCCGTGGTGCGCGTGCTGGAAGCCGCCGGCGCCGAGCTCGCGTGGGACGAGAGGCCGGCGGGCGTATCCGCCGTCGCCACGCACAACACCCCGCTCCCGCAGGAGACGATCGACTCCATTCGCGAGACGCGCGTGGCGCTCAAGGGGCCGCTGACCACGCCGTCAGGCGTCGGCTTCCGCTCCATCAACGTGGCGCTGCGCAAGGAGTTCGACCTGTACGCCAACGTGCGCCCCGCGCGCACCCTGGTGCAGGGCGGGCGCTACGAGGCGGTCGACATCGTCCTGATCCGCGAGAATACCGAGGGGCTGTACAGCGGCGTGGAGCACTACATCGGCATCGGCGACGACCCGCGCGCCGCCGCCGAGTCGGTGATGCTTGTGACGCGCTTCGGCGTCAACCGCATCCTGCGCTACGCCTTCGAGTACGCCGTGAACAACGGGCGCAAGAAGGTGACGCTGGCGCACAAGGCCAACATCCTCAAGTACACGCAGGGCCTCTTCCTGGACCTGGGGAAGGAGATCGCAAAGGAGTACGAGGGCCGCGTGGAGTTCGAGGACCAGATCATCGACGCCGCCGCCATGAAGCTGGTGATGGATCCGGGCAGGTTCGACGTGATCGTCTCCGAGAACATGTTCGGCGACATCCTCTCGGACCTGATCGCGGGGCTGGTGGGCGGCCTCGGTCTGGCGCCGGGCGCAAACATCGGCAAGGACGCGGCGATCTTCGAGGCGGTGCACGGCTCCGCGCCGGACATCGCGGGGAAGAACATCGCCAACCCGGCCGCGCTCCTCATGGGCGCCACCCTGATGCTGGACCACCTGGGGATGCGCGAGCCGTCGCGCCGCATCGTCGCGGCGCTGGAGGGCGCAATCCGCGAGAACGACACGCTGACCCCCGATCTGGGCGGCACCGGTACGACGGACTCGTTCACCGACGCCCTCATCCGGCGGCTCTAGCATGTCCGAAGAGTGGACGGGCCCCTGCCGCGTCTGCGGCCGCCAGTTCGGCGAGAACGACAAGCCGGACGCGGCCGGATGGTGCTCGGATTGCCGCGCGCGCCTGGTCTCCCGCTCCACGCGGGTGGCGTGGGCGCCGGCGGTGGTCTTCGGCCTGCTCTTCGGCTACCTGCTGGTGTGGGGCGGGCTGCTGGAGTCGCGCTTCATGGTGGTGTGGATCGCGCTGGGGGTGGCGCTGGCGTGGGTGGTGTTCAAGGTGGCGCGGCGCGTCGCGTTCGACGTCATCCGCGGCCGCATGACGCCCCGCGCGCGGGGGTGACGGCGATGCGCGGCTTCCTCGCGAACCCCCTGATCAACGTCCTGGCCGCCACGGTCGGAGGCATCCTGCTGGGCTTCGGCATCGGCCGCCTCTTCCACACCGCGACGGTGGGTGCGGGTGTGGCGTCGCTGGCGGGGTTCCTCCTGCTCTGGTGGGCCCTGTACGACCACCGCAAAGCCAAGCCCGGCGTCGCGGAGACGGAACGGGACGGGTCGCACACGATCGAGTAGGCGGGGGCGGGGCGGGCCCCCTCCCCCGCTCGTCGACTCGCGGCCCCTCCCCCAAAACTACCTGGGGGAGGGGCGTTTGGTGTTTGGCGGGCATGGGTGCGCGGGTGCGGGGGGCGGCGCGGGGGAAGGCACGGGCAGCCACGCGGGGCTGCCCCTACGGGGATCGGTTTGCGAGGCAGAGATCGGCGCGGGGGAGAGGGTGGGCAGACACGCAGGTCTGCCCCTACCAAGGTTGGGGTGCGTGAGGCGAGGGGCGGAGCGGCGCCGGGCACGGGCGCGATCTGCGCAACGGACAGGATGTTCTCCCCCTCACCCGCCCTGCGCCCCCGCAGGCGGGGGAGGGGGCCGGGGGGTGGGGGCCGGGTGCTTGCCGCTCCTCCCCCGCACGGCCTATATTCCCGCATCGCAGCGGCTTATACAATCCTTCGACAGGCAAGAGCGATGGCCAGGTTCCAGGGCGTCGACTACTACGACATAGACGGGCTGCTCACCGAGGAGCAGCGGATGATCCGCGACACGGTGCGCGAGTGGGTGGACGAGAACCTGCTCCCCGTGATCAACGACGCGTACATCGGCCGCTACCTGCCGAAGCAGCTCATCCCCGGGATGGCGGAGCTGGGTGTGTTCGGCGCCAACCTTCCCGAAGAGTACGGGTGCGCGGGGCTGGACAACGTCTCGTACGGCCTCATCATGCAGGAGCTGGAGCGCGGCGACTCCGGGATCCGCTCGTTCGCGTCGGTGCAGGGCGCGCTCTGCATGTACCCCATCTACGCCTTCGGCAGCGAGGAGCAGAAGCGCGAGTACCTGCCGCGCATGGCCGCCGGCGAGGTGATCGGCTGCTTCGGCCTCACCGAGCCCGACTTCGGCTCCAATCCCGGCGGGATGATCACGCGCGCCCGCAAGACGGACGACGGCTACGTGATCGACGGGGCCAAGATGTGGATCACCAACGGCTCCACCGCGAACATCGCCATCATCTGGGCCAAGACGGGCGAGCTGGACGACACCAAGTCGATCCGCGGCTTCATCGTCCCCACCGACACGCCCGGCTTCACCGCGCGAGACCAGAAGGGGAAGCTCTCCCTGCTGGCGTCCGACACGTCGGAGCTGGTGCTGCAGGACGTACACGTGCCCGAGACGGCGCTGCTGCCCAAGTCCGGGGGGCTCAAGAGCCCGCTGATGTGCCTGACGCAGGCGCGCTACGGCATCGCGTGGGGTGCCGTTGGCGCGGCGATGGCGTGCTACGACGAGGCGCTGCAGTACGCCAAGAACCGCGTGCAGTTCGGCGGCAAGCCCATCGCCGCCACGCAGCTCCAGCAGACGCGCCTGGCCGAGATGCTCACCGATATCACCAAGGCGCAGCTCCTGGCCTGGCGCCTGGGCACCCTCAAGGACGCCGGGACGATGCGGCCGGAGCAGGTGTCGCTCGCCAAGCGCAACAACGTGGACATCGCCACCAACGTCGCGCGCGAGGCGCGGCGCCTGCTGGGCGGCAACGGCATCCTGGTGGAGTACTCCGCCATGCGCCACATGGCCAACCTGGAGTCCGTCTACACCTACGAGGGCACGCACGACGTCCACGGCCTCATCCTGGGCCAGGACGTCACCGGCTACGCCGCGTACTGAGGCGTTCGGCGGCCCCTCCCGCGGCGTGGGCGGGAGGGGTTGACGGAGATCGGGCGGGTTGACATATTCGTGGCCCGCAACGGCCGTAGCTTTGAGGTTCGGCCCGGCGGCGGGTTGACAATCTCGGTCGGAATGCCTAGCTTGAAAGGCTTCCAGTGGCAACGCACCGATAGCTCAACTGGCAGAGCAGGGGACTCTTAATCCCAAGGTTGTAGGTTCGATTCCTACTCGGTGCACTTCACGCGCAAGCGTGTTTTTTTGACAGAACCGTCGGTATATGCGCCCGTAGCTCAGCTGGATAGAGCGTCTGACTACGGATCAGAAGGTCGGGAGTTCGAATCTCTCCGGGCGCACTTCGGCGGCGTGGCTAACCCCCGCGCCTCCGGCCAGTCGGTACCAGCTACGGACATTCTCGCTCTTGTGGCGGAATTGGTAGACGCGCTAGATTCAGGATCTAGTGGGCGTAAGCCCGTGGAGGTTCGAGTCCTCTCGAGAGCACTGTCCGAAGCCTGGTACCGGCTGTTGTTTGTGCCCAGGTGCTGAAATTGGTAGACAGGCCAGACTAAGGATCTGGTGCCTTAACCGGCGTGGAGGTTCGAGTCCTCTCCTGGGCATCTTTGACAATTCGGATCTGGGAGGCGAGTGAGGACCGCGGCGCTTCGGCGTCGAGGAAAGTCCGAGCTCCGCAGGGCAGGGTGCCGGATAACGTCCGGGCGTTGCGAGGCGACGGAAAGCGCAACAGAAAGCAAACCGCCGATGGCTCCCTTCGGGGCAGCACAGGCAAGGGTGAAACGGTGACGGTAAGAGCGCACCGCGCGGCTGGCGACAGCCGTGGCACGGCAAGCCCCACCCGGAGCAAGGCCAAGCAGTGACGAGGGGCGGCCCGTCCCGCGAAGGACCCCGGTTCTTCACAGTCACGGGTAGGCTGCACGAGGCCGGCGGCAACGCCGGTCCCAGAGAAATGGTCCTCCCCCGGCTCGCCGGGGACAGAACTCGGCTTATTCGCCTCCCTGAACATCTGCGCTCGTAGCTCAGCTGGATAGAGCGTCGCCCTCCGGAGGCGAAGGCCACAGGTTCGAATCCTGTCGAGCGCACTGCACCAACACGAAGCCCCACGGCACTTTGCCGCGGGGCTTCTTTTGTTTGGCTGCCGCCTTGAGAGCCTCATGGTAACGGTACTGGTAACGAAACGTTCGCCCCGCCACCATCTTCTCGGCGACGTACCTCTTGCAACAGTCGCGCGAACGGCGTAGAACATCTAGATTTGACAGAACCGGATGCGGCCGCAAAACGTCAGAAGTGGTGCCGCCGTGCTTTGCCAGCGATCTGCCAATCCAGGTACGGGCTGGTTCTCGGCTGCTTTCCCGTACTACTAATCACATCCGCTACGGATGACTCGATTCCCGCCGTTATCACTGGTGCCGAGACTAACGGCGCTTCTCGCTCGGTTTGCAGGGACCGCCCTGGTTCCGTTCGCCGTGGCCTGCGCCGATCAGCCCACCTCTCCGGCTGGAGGGATGCGGCCCGAGGGAACACCTGCCGCTGTAACGGCACCTTCGTTCAGCGCGAGCCATACGATTCCGGTCCCGTCGAGTACGAAATACGAGTTCGGTGTCGTGCATCTGAATCCCACCGGCATCGTGATACCCCGAGACATGTGGATTCGGATCCGGGTGGCGGGCACGGTGGAGGTGAAGGCCGATCCGGAGTGGGTACGGAAGTTCTGCAATCCGGGACCCCCATCGGAGTGTCCGCCTCCGTACGACGGTGCCTCCGTGGGTCCGCTGGGAGTTCAGGCCGGTTTGCAGGTGCAGGTGGCGATGCACAACGCGTATTACATGTGGACTCCCCAATCTGGTGACGGAGCGACCGCAGAGGACGTGATGTGGGTCAGCGCCGGCACCCCAGTGCTCGTGGGCCGTTCAGGCTTGTACGATCTGGGGGACTGCTACGCCTGCACCCACGATCCGGATCGGGCAGGGCACTACCTCCTCTCGGGTGGACAAACCGTAATTGTGGAGGAGTTCAACCCGCTCAGCGTTCGCGCCGACCAGGAGCAGGTAGATCCCGCGACTCGGGTGAATTTCACCGCCACAGGTCCCGGCGCACTCAGCGGTCTTCGCTGGGTCTTCGTCGAAGGAGACACCCTCCCCACGGGAACCGCTTCCGCGTCACGCGCTCCCCGTGCGCTCCTGTCCACTTCCGTGACGTCCCCGAACTGGTCCGCTCTGTCCGAATGCGAAGGGAAAACCACGTGCACGATGAGCGTGACCAAGAGCGGTCGGATGCGCGCGCGAGGGATCATGGACAATAACGTGGTCGACGCGCTGAGCCAGGTGGTGAAAGTCACGCCTCCCAGCCTGACATTGTCCTGCGTGCCGTCCCGCCTTCCTCGTGGAATCACGACGACCTGCACCGCCGCCGCGCAGCCGAGCAGCGCTACCTTCGTAGTCGAGAGCTTCAGCTTCGCGGGAGATTCGGGCGCCGCAGCGAGTCAGGCAGGCGATGTAAAGAGCTGGAGCTTTCAGCCACTTCAGGGCGGTAGCGTTACGGTGAGGGGCAAAGTCGCTGGGGTGGATCTGTCGGCGAGCACGCGTTTGAATGTCTGTGATTTCTTCAAGGAACCTCCTGGTGATCCGACCTTGCAACGACCTGGGGTGCAACAGATTCTGCTGGATCTCGCAAAGCAGACGAACTTTGATGGGCCACTTAGTACGCGGTATGAGCATGGTGGGCTTATCGCCGAGAAGGATGGAAAGGTCGAATATTTTCCGAGCACGGCTGGTGCTCCGGACGGATGCCAGCTCGCGTACTATCAAGACGAGGACGTACATTATAAAAACAACGCGTATCAGATTTTGGCTCGCGTGCACTCACATCCGACCGCATACAACGGGCAGGTTGCCAATCCTGGTACATGCACCCAGTTTCCCGCAAGTTCGTTTCCGAACGTTGCATATCAAGATGGCCCGAGTTCTTTGGACCTTGGGCCGTGGAAGGATGGTAGCAAGGATTACCCAGGGTACGTAGTTGACCCGCGGCACATTCACCGATGGGAACGGAAAAGTCCAAGCGGCGGTACGCCGGTGAAAACCACCCTTCATCTAAACAGCGGAGCAAACCGATGCGTTACCGGCACCAGTCATTAGGCGCGGCCGTCGTGTTCCTGATCGGAATCTCCTTGACGCTCGCGCCTATGTCCGGCGCACAGTCCGCAGAGCGTACAACTGCGTGCTCCGACTCTGCGGAAGCGGCTGGATGGGTCGAAGATCTTGCACCCGACTTCGTGGGGACCGACGAAGAAAGTGTCGAGTTCAGAAGCGCGCATGGGCTAGTCAAAGTAGATCCCGGGGCACCGATCAGCCCCGTGTCTGATGCGGCCACCTGTTCCGCCGTGGCAGCCGCCGTCGAGGCACGGTTACCGGTCGGTCTATTTCCGCACCGGCTCATCATCGTGCAGATCGGGAAGTACTATGTCGTTCCAGTGCTCGATACTACCCCCATCGCACGGGGAGTTCAGGTCAGTGGACGCACGCTCACGCTCATCCTGGAGAAGGAAACGCTGGAGATTGTGGTGGATAACCTGCTCGTATAGACGTGCCATAGGGCGCAAACCTGTTTAGGAGCAACGCAGGCGCGTTCGCGAGTGATGACGAAGTAGAGGCACAGAGAGATGATCTTCTCTGTGCCTCTGTTGCTTCCCGACCTGTTATCAAGCGTGTCGTACGTGCCTGCTCCACGGTCTGCACGCTGCCAGTGACCGGGTCGAGGCGGACGGTGTGCCAGCTGTCGTCAAGGCGGATGCGGAGGTCGGAGCGGGTGGAGGTGCCGAGGGGGAAGAAGGTGGCGGACCAGGGGCTGGGCTGCACGCCCTGGATGGCCAGCTTCCCCTCGCCGATGACGGAGTCGGTGCGGGCGGAGGCGAGGCGGTAGCTGCCGTCGGAGAGGAGGGTGGCGCGGATGGGCTCCTCGCGGCGCGCGGCCTGGAGGCGGGCTTCGGATGCGAGCTCGCCCACGATGCCCGCGGGGGTCGTCTCGGTGCCGAAGGTGCGGCCGAGCGCGGCGACGGAGACGGAGAGCATGATCCCCATGATCGCGATCACCACGATCAGCTCGATCAGGGTGAAGCCGTCGCGGCGCCGCATCAGAGCGCGCCCGCGTTGATGCTGTAGATCGCCTGGAGCATGCCCAGCGCGATGAAGCCGACGATGGCGCCGAACAGCAGGATCAGCGTGGGCTCCACGAGGGTGATGGCGCGCTTGAGGGTGTCGCGCACCTGGCGGTCGTACACGGTGGCGACGCGCAGAAGCATCTCGGGGAGCGTGCCGGTCTCCTCGCCCACGGACATCATCTGGCGCGCCAGCTTGGGGAGCACGGGTCCGGCGGATGCGGCGAGCGTCTTCCCCTCGCGGACGGCGCGCACGGCATCGCCCAGGCCGCGGGCGAGGACGACGTTTCCCGCGGTCCCGCGCGCGATCTCCAGCGAGTTGACGAGGGGGACGCCGTTCTGCAGGAGCATGCCCAGGATGCGGGCGATGCGCGCCGTGGCGACGCGGCGGATCAGGTCGCCGACGCCGGGGATGCGCAGGAGGAGCGCGTCCCACTTCGCTCGGCCGGCGGGGGTGCGGATGGCATACGCGAACGCCCAGACGCCCGCGGCCACCACCAGCGCGACCAGCCATCCCCAGCGGCTCGCGGCTGTGGTCGTCGCCAGGAGGACGCGGGTGGTGAAGGGGAGCTTCGCGCCCGCGTCCTGGAGCACGCCCGCGAACCGCGGCAGGACGACGAAGACCAGGAGCGTAACCGCCATCCCACCCGCGAACATCATCAGCGCCGGGTAGAGCAGGGCGGAGACGAGGCTGGAGCGGAGCTCGGCTTCCTCTTCCTGGAGCGTGGCGAGGCGGCCAAAGGTGGGCCCCAGCGTCCCGCCCGCCTCGCCGGCCGCGACCATGGCGACGTATACGGGCGGGAAGATGCGCGGGTGCGCCCCGAAGGCATCCGAGAGCGGCCGCCCGGCGCGAACGTCCTGCCGCACCGCCTGCACCACGCCGCGCAGCATCGCGTCGTCCGTCAGGTCCGCGGCGACGGAGAGGGCGCGGTCCACGGGGAAGCCCGACTCCAGCAGCGTGGAGAGCGAGCGGGTGAGCTGCAGCCGCAGCGATGCCCCGGCGCGCCCCGCTCGCCCGCCCGATACCTCCGCGTCGCCCGCCTCCTCCACGGCCACGGGGAAGAGCGCCCGCGCGCGCAGGTCGGCCAGCACACCGTCTCGCGAGGGCGCCTGGAGCACGCCCTCCACGATCTTCCCTTCCGGCGTCGCGGCCCGGTAGCGGAATGCCGTCATGGCGCGGGCATCCCAAACAGCAATCTCACGCAAAGACGCGAAGACGCAAAGGAAAGACAGGGAAGTGCTTTCTTTGCGGCTTTGCGTCTTCGCGTGAGGCATGCAGTTCTTGTCACTCTTCGGCCTCCGCCGTCACGCGCAGGACTTCTTCGAGCGTGGTCTCGCCGGCGAGCGCGCGGGCGAGGCCGGCGGCGCGCAGGGAGCGCATCCCCTCGGCGCGGGCGGCGGCGCGGAGATCCTCGAGCGGAGCCCTCGCCACGATCATCGAGCGGAGTCGGTCGGTGAGGTTGAGGATCTCGTAGATGCCCGTGCGCCCGCGGTAGCCGGTGCCGTCGCACGCATCGCAGCCGCGGCCCTCGCGGAAGAGCGTGCCGGGCGCGACGCCGAGCCGGGTGGCCATGTCGGCGGCGGCGGGGCGCGGCTCGGAGCAGTGCGGGCAGACGCGGCGGACGAGGCGCTGCGCCACGATGCCCTCGACGGTCGCCGCCACCAGGTAGTCTTCCACGCCCATGTCCAGCAAGCGAGTGACGGCGGAGGGCGCGTCGTTGGTGTGCAGCGTGGAGAGGACGAGGTGGCCGGTGAGCGCGGCCTGCACCGCGATCTCCGCCGTCTCGCGGTCGCGGATCTCGCCGACCATGATGACGTCCGGGTCCTGGCGCAGCATCGAGCGAAGCGTGGCGGCGAAGCTCAGGCCGATGCGTGGATGCACCTCCACCTGCGACACGCCGCGGATCTGGTACTCGACCGGGTCTTCGACGGTGAGGATCTTTCGCGTCTCGTCGTTGAGCCGCGAGAGGGCGGTGTAGAGCGTGGTCGTCTTTCCCGATCCGGTGGGGCCCGTCACCAGCAGGATGCCGTTCGGGCGCTCGATCAGGCGCACGAATCGGCGCAGGTCGTCCGGGTCCATCTGCAGGTCTTCCAGCGCCGTGCGCGCGCCGGAGCGGTCCAGGATGCGCAGCACCACCGACTCGCCGTTGACCGTCGGGATGGTGGAGACGCGCAGGTCCACCTCGCGCTCCGCCATGCGCAGCCTTATGCGCCCGTCCTGCGGCAGCCGGCGCTCGGCGATGTCCATGCTGGCCATCACCTTGATGCGGCTGACGACCGCGGCCTGGTAGCGCTTGGGCGATGCGGAGACCTCGCGCAGCACGCCGTCCACCCGATAGCGGACGCGCAGGGCGTCGGGCATGGCGTCCAGGTGCACGTCGCTGGCGCGGCGCTGCAGGGCGTCGAAGAGGATCAGGTTCACCAGGCGGATGACGGGCGCCTGGTTGGCGAGCCCCTCCAGGTCGTCCGCGCTCTCGGTGCCCTCCGTCACCAGCTCCAGGCCGTCCTCGCGCAGGTCGGCCATGACGTCGTTGACGGTCGATGCCGCCGCCCCGTACGCGCGGTCGATGGCGCGTTCGATCTCCGCGCGCGGCGCCTCCACGATGCGTACGGGGCGCTCGAAGACGGCCGCGAGCTCCCCCAGCACGTCGGGCGCGGGGGGCTCCGATGCGGCGACCACCACCGCGTCCCCGTCCAGGCGGATGGGGACGAGGCGGTGCTCCTCCAGGTAGCGCGCGGAGAGGCGGTCGGTCAGCGGGCGGACGTCGTCGAGCACGCGCTCCTCAGGGCTGCGGGGTGCGCGCGGGCTGCGCCTGCGGCGTCACCGGCGGCACGGGCGCGGCGGGCGGCGTCCCCTGCGGCGCGGGCGGAACGGGCACGGGCGCGGACGGCACCACGCGAACGCTGTCCAGCCGGTTGCGGTCCAGCTCCCTGCGGATCTGCTGGCGGCTGTTGGTGCGCTCGATGGAGCGCTCGCGCAGCCGCTCCAGGTCCGCGTCCGACTCTACCAGGTAGGGCGTGAGGAAGATGACCAGCTCCGTTTTCCTGCCGCGCGTCTCCGTGTCGCGGAAGAGGTAGCCGAGGAGCGGGATGTCCTTGAGGATCGGGATGCCGCGCCGGAACCGCGACTCCTCCGAGCCGATCAGCCCGCCGATGACCACCGTCTGCCGGTCGCGCACCACGGCCGAGGTCTGCGCCTCGCGCACGGTGATGATGGGCGCGCCGAAGAGCGTCTGATTGGTGAGGGTGGAGACTTGCTGCAGCACGCTGAGCGTGACGTAGCCGTCCTGGTTGATGGTTGGGACGATGGCGAGCTCCGTCCCCACGTCGCGGAACTGGACGACGCGGTCGAGCACCTCACCCGAGAGCCCCGAGCGCGCGATCTGGGTGAAGGGGACCTGGCTGCCCACCAGGATGCGCGCTTCCTCGTTGTTGCGCGCGAGGACGCTGGGCGTGGCCAGCACGTTCACGCGCGCGTCCGCGGCGATGGCGCGCAGCGTGGCGCGCACGTCGAAGTCGCCCTCGGTGAAGCCCAGCGTGACCACCGCGCCACCCGGGGTCGTGTCCGCAAGGGTGCGGAAGCGCTCCACCGAGCGCACCGCCTGCCCGCCCGCGCTGTTTCCGAGCCGCGCCACCCAGTCCACCCCGAACTGCGTCTCCTTGTCCAGCGTCACCTCGGCCACGAAGACCTCGATCACCACCTGCAGCGGGCGCGTGTCCAGCCGGTCGATGGTCTGCCGCAGCAGCTCGTAGTTGCGCGGCGTGGTGCGGATGATGAGCGAGTTGGTGGCGGTGTAGGGGACCACGGCCGCCTCGCCCACCATCAGCCCACCCACCACCGGCGCCTGGCCCGCGTTGGGGTTCGACAGCGTGGGCCGGTCCCGTCCCGCGCCGCCGAGCGGGGAGCCCGTCACCGTGTTGGTGCTGCCGGGGAAGGTGGCGATGGCGCTGCCGTTGCGCTCGCTGCGAAGCTGTTCGCTCAGCGACCGCCGCCCGCGCGTGTCGCCGGCGGCGGCGTTGGCGGCGTCGGTGCTTCCGTAGATGGCGGCCAGCGTCAGCGCCAGCTCGGTGGCGGATGCGTGGCGCAGCGGGTGCACGAAGACCTGCGTCTCCCCCAGCGTGGGCGCCTGCCCGGCGGGCACCACCTGCAGGATGCCGCCCCGGTCCACCGTGGCGAACCCCGCGCTCTCCAGGATGGTGCGGATCAGCCCCGGGATCTCGTCCGGCGCGATGGGGCGGCCCATCTTGATGGTGACGCGCGTGGCGGGATCGACGCCCACGAAGACGACGTTGAGCCCCGCCATCTCGGCGAGCGCGCTGATAACCGTCGTCAGCTCCGCGTCCTGGTAGTTGATCCTCACCTGCGCGCTCGCGGGCGGCGCGGCGAGGAGGAGGCAGGCCAGCGCGGCGGCCAGCGCACGGTGCACGGTTTGGCTTCTCACCCGGTGTACTCTCGCTCGGGACGATGACATGGGGCTACCACCCGGGCGGAATGGCGCCGGGCGGGGTGTTGGCCGCGCTCTTGGCGCGCTGGTTCATGGGCACTTCGGGGGTGGGCGCGGCGTTGGGAAGTGGGGTGCCCGAGGGCAGCGACGCAGCCGCGGCCGCCGCCCGCCGCCCCTCGCCAGGGCGCGCGACGTCCATGCGCAGCTCGCCCATGGCGCCCACCATCACCACGTGGTCGTACGCCACCCGCTCCAGCCGGTATCCGCCCACCGCGTCGCCTACCCGGTACACCTCCGGGCCGGGGGACGACGGGTCCGCGTCGATCAGCGCCATCCCGCCCGTGGCGGAGACCATCGTCCCGGCGACGCGGTAGGTCGGCGGGGGCGGCGGCGGAGGGGGCGGCGCAGGCGCGGGCGCCGGCATGGTCAGCGTGGTCGGCGTTACGGCGGGGGTGAGCTGCATCCCCACGCGGTAGCGGCTCCGCGGGGCCGTGCGCGACGCGCTGAAGACGTTGCGGTCCAGTGCCCCGCGCACCACCGCCTCCGGGTCGCGCGCGGGGGGGCGGGGGGTGGCGGCGGATGCGCGCGGCAGCTCGGGCCAGATCACCCGCGGTGACTCGCCGGCTCCCGTCGCCCTCCACATGGCCCCGGCCAGGAGGAGCGCCGTGGCGCCGGCCCAGATGCGGTCGTTCGTGGTCATGATGCCTCCTCTTCGGCGGGACGGAGCAGGTAACCCGTCACGCGCAGGCTGATGGTGAGGGACGGCGTGCCCGCGCCCTCCCGCGGATCGCCGCCCACCGTCAGGTCATCGACGCGCAGCAGGACGGGGCTCTGCTCCACACCCTTGAGCAGCTCCATCAGCCCCGTCGCGTCGCCGCGCGCCACGATCTGGAGCGAGGTGGCGGTCGCCGGACCGGCGGGGGCGGGGGGGAGGATGGATTCGCGCACCACCTCCACCTCGGCATCCTCGGCGATCGCCTGGACCACGGAGGAGAGGCGCGCCGCGGCCACCTGCGGCGTGTTGCCGCCCAGGTACCTCCCCGCCGCGATCCGTTCCGCCGCCGCCGCGCTCTGCGACAGGGTGCGCAGCGTGTCGCGGCTGGCGGCCAGCCCGCGGAAGCGCGCCACCCGCTCCGCCTGCAGCGCGGCCCCGCTCTCCCCATCGCCGCCGCCGAACAGGCGCGGACCCAGGCCGATCAGGAGGATCAGCACCGCAGCGACCGCGCCGCCGATGACGACCCGCTTCTCGCGCGGCGTCACGGGGCCACCTGCATGCGGATGGCGAAGTTCTCCAGCTCCACGGAGCCCACCGTGCGGCGTGTGACCGGCTCCACCGACTCCACGCCGGAGAAGCGCGGCGACTGCTCCAGGAGCGGGACGATGGCCGAGGCGCGCCCCGCGTAGCCGCGGATCTCCACCGAGTTCTTCTCCGCGTCGGCCTGGAACTCCGTGAGGTACGCGCCGGGCGGAAGGCGCCGCCCCAGCTCTTCGAGCGCGTCGAGCCAGCGGGGCCGCGCCGCGTCCAGCGAGTCGGTGAAGCGCACGGTGGAGGTGGATCGCCGTACACGCTCCAGCAGCTCCGCGGCGGCGTCGGCGCGGGGGGCGAGCGCGGCGGCTTCGGCCTCCAGCGCCTTCGCGCGGCGCGACTCGCGCCAGGGGCCGGCGCCGAGGAAGAGGAGGAAGGCGAGCGCCGCCGCCCCCACCCACGCCGTCGTGCGCCGCCGCCCCGACGCGCTAAGCCGCTCGCGGTGCGATGGCGGCAGCAGCCCACCCGCGGGCGCCAGCGCTGCGCCGATGGCCGCCGCGAACTCCGCGGGAACCCCCGGCGCCAGCTCTCCGCACGCCTCCGCCACCGTGCCGGGGAGCCGCGCCTCGATTGCGGCCGCCAGGCGCGACGCGAGCCACTCCTCCTCCGCCGGGTCCACACCGATCAGCACGCGCGGCAGCACTCCGCCCTGCTGCACGGCGCTGGCGAGGGCATCGGCGACCGCCTCCGGCTCCGCGCCCAGCAGCCGCGCATGCCCCAGCAGCGTCCCCCCGCGCGCCACGGACACCTCCCACCATTCGCCCGTGCGCGTGACGGTGGCGAAGACGCCGCGTCCCAGCGCGGGCTGGAGCGCGGCCCACGCGCGCACCGCGGCGCGCGCCTGCGGCTCCACGGCCACCACGCGCCCGAGCGTCTCCTCCACGCGCCCCACGAGCGCCTCCACCGCGTCCGCCCGCGCCGCCGCGACCGGCCCCTCGCTGGACGCATCCGCCAGTACCGCCTCGCCGCGCACGGGGAAGTAGCGCTCGGCCTCCATCTCCACGAGCCGGGTGCGGTCCGCGGGCGGCAGCGGGGGGAGCGCCAGCAGCTTGAGCCACGCATCCCGCGGCGACAGCGCGACGCCTACTTCGGCGCGGCGACCAGGGGCCAGCACCTCGGCGGCGTCGCGGATGGCGTCGTCCAGCGTGCGCGCACCGGCGACGTGCGTGCGGTGCACCCCGCGCACCCGCACCCGTGTCCCGATGCGCTCCACCAGCGCCGTCCGCAGCTCCCCATCCGCCACCGCGACTCCCACGCGGCGGATCATCTCGGCCCCTCAACAGCGGGCCTCACGCGGAGACGCGGAGACGCGGGAAAAGGCAGAACGGCAGGGCTCACACAGAGACACAGAGACACAGAGGAAAGACAAAGAAGTTCTCTCTCTGTGTCTCTGTGTCTCTGTGTGAGATTGCTGTTCAGGATGTTCACCGGTCCGCCTCCTCGCGCTCCAGGCGGCGGAGGGCGGCGCCGTCGACGGCGTAGAGGGTGCGGATCGTGTGCGTGGACTCGCCCTCGGAGGCGCGGCCGGCGCTCCAGACTTCGAGGACCTCCGGGTGCGTGGCGATCACGTTGATGGCGCGGCCGCCGGCGCCCGCATCGAAGAGCGAGCGGAGCGTCTGGTCCGCGGTGATCTCGGCGGCGGAGAGGAAGGGGCCCTGCGCCCTGCGGCGGAAGACCAGCGCCGTCCCCATCTCGCGGGAGAAGCCGGGGATGGCGGCCAGGACCGGCACCGGCGCGGCGTTCACGTTGACGCGCAGCTGGCGCGACGGAAGCACCACCAGGAACGGCTCCACCTGCTCCAGGATCTCCGGCGTCATCCCCCGCACCCGCAGCAGCTCGCGAACGGAAAGGAGGAGCCCGTTGCGCACCCGCTCGTCGCGGCGCGCGTAGAACGCCTGCTCGGCGCCGTTGGCGCGCGCCAGGTCGTCTTCGTCGCGCCAGTCCAGGAGCGATTCCACGAAGATGGAAAGCTCCCGCTCGTCCACGATCCACTGCCTGAAGAAGCTGCGCAGCTCCGGCTCATCGGCGGCGTTGAGGTTCAGGCGCGTGCTCACGTCGTGCACGCGGAGGGCGTACTCCGCGCCGTTGGGAAGGCGCCGGTCGCCGCCGCGCGCCACCACCGAGTCCAGCGAGTTGAAAGTCTCCAGCGCCGCGCGGGCACGGGCGCGAAGCTCGCGCATCGCCGGGTCTTCCTCGGCACCGAGCGACGCGGCGCCGATGTTGGCGGGGGTGCGCGTGATCAGCTCCACGAGCACGGAATCGAGCCGCGTCTCGGCCTCGGCGATCCCGGCTTCGGCGGACCAGCGGGCGGCGGCGCGGCGGTCCTGCGTACCCACCATCCACAGGTGGCGGCGGGCCGTGAGCGCCACCGCCGTCCCGAGCGAGGCAAGGAGGAGGAGCGCCCAGAGCGCCGCTACCAGCGCGATCCCCCGCCGGTCCCTCACGGCACCCGCACGCGCAGGGGGAGCGCGGCCAGCGGCGAGACGCCGGGCTCCGCATCGCCGCCGGTGAAGCGGAACTCGATGGCGGCGGGGGCGCGGGTGGCGTCCGGCCACGCATCCTGCCACTCGCCGCCGGCGTCCAGCATCCTGATCCGCATCCCCGTCACGTCGGGAAGGAGGGTCAGCGTCTCCTCCACCGCGGCGCCCGAAACGGTGCGGAGGACGCGCGCCACCACGCCGCTCTCGGGGGTGGCGGGGTCGGCGTCCACCAGGAGCTGCACGGCCTTGAGGTCGCCCTCCCACCCGAACACCGCGCCGCCGTGGGTGGAGAAGACGACGCGGTCCATGGGTCGCTCGCGCGAGCCGCCCGTGGTGAGGATCACCAGATCGCCGCGCCCGGCGCGCTCCACCGCCAGCCCGCGCACCGCCTCGCGCACGAACTCGCGCGTGACGCGTGCGCGATGCTCCTGCCCCACCGCGCGCGACTGCCGCTCGCCGGTGTCCACCGCGGCGCGCACGCTTCCGGCCACCAGCGCCATCGCCAGCCCGGCCAGCGCCAGGGCGACGACCAGCTCGATGAGCGTGAACCCCGCGCGCCCCTTCATCGGCGGCGCAGCGTGGCGAGGTGCACGGAGTCGCCGTTCCCCAGCACCGACACCTCCACCGACATGGTGCCGTCCACCGGCCCCGGCCCCACGCGCGTGCGCCAGCGGAAGTCGTCGTATGGCGGCGGAAACATCCCCTCGTCGCGGCCACGGGCGTCGGCGGGGCGCAGCAGGGTCTCCTCCATGCGCGACTCCGCCAGCTCCGTGGCCAGCAGGCGCGTGCTGGCGCGCGCGGTCACGGAGGTGCCGGTCGCGAGGATGCCGAGCGCGGCCACCACCCCCGTCCCCAGGATGGCGAGCGCGACGATCACTTCCAGGAGGGTGAACCCGGCGCGCGATTGCGCGGGGGTGTGCCAGGGAAAGCGTTTCACGCGTACACAGTAAAGCCGGTGGGGTGGATAGACAATGCGCCGGGGGCGGAAACCCCCGGCGCATGGAAAAGTCCTGAGTGCTAAGTCCTAAGTGCCAAGTGCTGAACTGCGGTGCGTGAGTGCGTCAGTGCGTGAGTGCGCTGTTGACTCAGCACTTAGGACTTAGCACTTAGCACTTCAGTTACTGAAAGAACTGCGCATGGTAGCGGGCGATCGCCAGCGCCGCCTCGCCGCGCTTCACCACGTTCGTCGGCCGGAAGTAGAACTTCAGCTTCGGCGTCAGGTCCAGCGCACCCTGCTCGATCTCGGCGTAGACGTTCAGCATGTTGGAGTTGATCGCCGCCTGCACGTGGCCGCGATCCGCCGTGGGGATCTGGGCCTGGTCCGCGATGACGTACGTCTGCCCGTTGTAGGTGTAGGTCACGTCGCCGTTGTGGGCCGCGGCCGCCGCCTCGCCGCCGATGCCGCGCACCAGCATGCGGGCGAGCTGCGAGCGGAGGACGGTGCCGCCCGGCACGAAGCTGGAGCCGTTGCCGGTCATGATGCCCCGGAAGCGGTGCTCCCGGTCCCGCATCGCCGCGCCCTGCGCCGCCACCGCCTCGGCGAAGGGCTTGTCCGCCGCGGACACGTCGGTAAAGGTGCTGGCGCCGCCCAGCGGCAGGTTCTGGCGCACCGCGCCGAACTGCGTGAAGCCGCGGGCCAGGTCGATGCGGGTGAGGTCCGCGTCCGGGCAGAACGAGCCGGGCGCGCAGAGCCCCAGGTAGCCGTTCACCAGCGCCACTTCGATGGCGCCCTGGGCCGCGTGCCCCTGGATGTCCGCGATGGCCGGCGGGGTGATGAAGGTCAGGATCTCCGTCTCGTGCACCTTGTCGGGGAAGGTGGCGAAGTTGCCCGCCTCCTGGCCCTTGGGAGTGAGCGCCTTCACCTCGGCCGTCCAGGTGCCCGGCGTCGGGTTGTTCACCACCAGCACCAGCCGCGTGGTGCCGTTCTGCGCGAAGTACAGGTCGAAGGCGTTGTAGCGGTTTCCGTTCGGGTCGTACACGTCGAAGAGGAGCGGGTTGCCCGCGTTGCCCACCGCCGGCACGTTCACGCCCTGGAACTCGATCTTGGCCTCCAGCAGGCTCGCGCCCGGCGTCACCTGGAAGGTGTGCTTGTACGTGCCCGGCAGCGAGACCGGCGAGTAGTCGAACGTCTTGTCGTAGGCCGCGTCCTCGCGCACCTGCGCCGGCACCGTCTCCACCGTCAGCGTGCGGCCGAAGGGGGTGGACAGGTCGAAGGACTTCTGCACCGCGGCGTAGGCGTTCACGTACCCCGCGCCCACCTCGAACGCGCGGTAGCCCGGCATCTTGCTGGCCGTCTCCTGGATGATCTGCTTCACCTGGTCGGGCGTGAGCAGCGGGTTGGCCTGCAGCATCAGCCCCACGATCCCCGCCACGTGCGGCGTCGCCATCGACGTGCCGTCCATGACGGTGTAGTACGGGTTGGTGGGGTCCGGCGCGAGGGCGCCCAGCGCGCCCGTGTGGGCGTACGCCGAGGTGATCGCCACGCCCGGCGCCGTGATGGCCGGCTCGTCGAACCAGGTGATGACCTCACCGCTCTGCGACGTCACGGTGCGGGCGCCGCCCGGGCGGCCGCGCGAGGAGAAGTCGGCCAGCGTGGCCGTCTTGGTGCCCGCCGCCACCGAGATCACCCAGGGAGCCTTGGCGTAGGGGTTGTGCGTGTCCGGCGCCGAGCCCTCGTTCCCCGCCGCGAAGGTCACCACGATGTTGCGCTCGTTGGCGATGCGCGATGCCACGTTGATCGGGTCGTCCGGATCGAAGCCGCCGCTGGAGCCCCACGAGTTGGTGATGACGCGGATACCGTAGCGCCCCTGGTTGGCCAGCGTCCAGTCGAAGCCGCCCAGCGCGTTGAGCACGAAGAGCACGGCGCCCGAGCCGTAGCCGATCAGGTTGGCGCCGTTGGCCACGCCCGACTGCTTGCCCGCCGACGCCTGCCCGGTGCCGCCGACGGTGCCGGCCACGTGCGTGCCGTGCCCGCTGCCGAGGTCGGTGTTCACCGTGTTCTCCAGCGCGGGGGCGAGCGCGAAGCCCGTCACCGCCAGGTCGCTTCCCGAGACCGGCGCCAGGACGTTCTGCACCAGGTTCTTGCCGAACTGCAGGTCCGGGTGCGTGCCGTCGACGCCGGAGTCGTTGATCACGATGCCGATGCCCTTGCCGGAAACCGGAAGGCCGCCGTTGCGCGTGGTCATGGCGCGGTCGGCGCGCAGCCGCTCAACGCCGGTCAGGTGGCGCGCGTCGTAGTTGGAGTAGCTGAGCCGCTTGTTGAGGAACACCGAGCGCACCCGCGTGTTGCCGCTCAGCGCCCGCACCTGGTCGCCGGTGGCCAGCACGGCGGCCATCGGCAGCGACCGGAAGGTGATGCCGCCCCGGATGCCGATCGCCTTGAGCGCATCCAGGTCGGCGACGGCCGGCGCGGAGTTCCCTTCGAAGGTGACGATCACTTCCGCGGTGCGCCCCGCGGGCAGGCTGGCCAGCGTGCGGGTGAGCTCCGGGTCGATCCTCTGGGCGAACCCGGGGGCCGCCGCGATGAGGAGGGCTGCTACGGGCGCGAACAGTCGCCGGATCATCGGCAGGTGCATCAGGGGGCTCCACGTGTTGGGTGGCGAACGAGTCCTTCTGGACTGGCCCCTCTTAATGCACGTGTGCCGCCAAACTTCCGCCCGAGCTATCCTGCGCCCGATAAACAGCTTACGATTTTCGCACCTCCCTTCGGATCTTCCTGTTGCACTAAAACAGTGAAACCGCTTCACCGTTCTAATGCACCGTCACTGAAATGGTTCAACATCTGCTACGCACTGCTGACACAGACAACCAACAGGACTCACGCGGAGACGCGGAGACGCGGGAGGGAACACCTTTTGTCATCCTGAGGGAGCCGCAGGACGGGACTCTCCGTCTCTCATTACTTCCTGCGGCGACCGAAGGATCTAGCCGGAGCCAGGCCGGGAACCGCGTTGCAGCACCAGACCCCTCGGAACGCGCAGTAGATCCTTCGTTCCGCGCCAAAGTACGGTGATGGGAGAGGGCGGAGCCGCGCGTCACTCAGGATGACAAGGGGGAGGGTATATCGTGAGATGCTCAGAGTCGCGCGGCAGAACGGAAGCGAGGCACGGAGAACTGGTTTCCGTGCCTCGCCGGCCCTCGCCGCGTTGCGGGCTATTGGAAGAACTGCGTATGGTAGCGGGAGATCGCCACGGCGGCCTCGGCGCGCGTCACGGGCGCGGACGCGTCGGACGTCGGGAAGAAGTAGGGCTTGAGCACCGGCGCCGGGTCGAGCGGACCCTGCTCGATCTTCCAGAACACGTTCAGCATCCCGGAGTTGATCGCCGCGTGCACGTGGCCGCGCACCGCCGCCGGAATGGAGTTCTGGTCGGCCACCACGTACGTCTGGCCGTTGTAGGCCACCGTCACGTCACCCGTGTGGGCGAGCGCGGCACCCTCGCCGCCGATGGCGCGCACCAGGATCCGGGCGAAGTGGCCGCGGCTGATGCCGTTGCCGGGGTTGAAGGTGCTTCCCGAGCTTTCCATCACGCCGCCGTAGCGGTACTGCGGGTCGCGGAGCGCCGCCCCGGGAGCGGCCACCGCTTCCGCGAACGGCCGGTCCGCCTCGGCGACGTCGCTGAAGGTGGCGCCGCCGTTGAAGGGGAGCGACTGCCGGATCGCCGCGAACTGCGTGAGGCTGCGGGCCAGCTGGATGCGGGTGAGCGGCTGGTCGGGGCAGAACGCCCCCTCCGCGCACAGCCCCATGTAGCCGTTGGTCAGCGCCCACTCGATGGCGCCGCGGTCCGCGCTCCCCTGGATGTCCGCGATCGCGGGAGCGTCGAAGGTGAAGGTGCGCACCTGCTCGCGAACCTTGTCCGGCGCGGCGGCCAGGTTCCCCTCCGTGCCCAGCAGCGTGAACATCTTGGTCTCCATCGTCCACGTGCCGGCCGACGGATTGGGCACCACCACCACCAGCCGGTTCGTGCCGTAGACGGCGAAGAGCAGGTCGTACGTGTAGTAGCGGTTCCCCTGCGGATCGTACACGTCCAGCGTCAGCGAGTTGGCCGCGCTGCCGTACGCGGGAACTTCCAGCCCGTCGAAGGCGATCTCCACCTCCAGGCGGTCCGCGCCCGGCTCGACCGAGAAGGTGCGCTTGTAGCTCCCCGTGGGCGCCAGCGGGCTGTAGTCGAAGGCATGGTCGCGCAGCACCTTCATCTCCGCGTGCCCCAGCACCTCGTAGCCGTCCAGGATGCGGCCGAACGGCGTGCTCAGGTCGAACGCCTTCTGCACGGCGGCGAAGGCGTTGACGTAGCCGGCGCCCACCTCGAAGCCCTTGTCCTCCGCCCCGGGAAGCGCGCTCGGCATGTGCGTGGCCGTCGCCTTCAGGATCTGCTTCACCTGCTGCGGCGTGAGCAGCGGGTTGGCCTCCAGCATCAGCGCCGCGATGCCGGCCACGTGCGGGCTGGCCATGGAGGTGCCGCTCATCACCGTGTAGAACGGGTCCGTGCTCGTGCTGGCGCTGATGGAGGCGCGAACGGAGACGATGTCCGTGCCCGGCGCCGTCACCGTGGGCTCGTCGAGCCAGGTGATGACCTCGCCGTTGGCGGCCGTCACCGTCTTGGGCCCGCCCGGGGTGCCTTTGGACGAGCTCTCCGCCAGCGTGCCGGACTTGGTGCCGTTGGCCGCCGAGATCACCCACGGCGCGCGGGCGTACGGGTTGTGCGAGTTGGGATAGGTGCCGTTCCCCGCCGCGAACACCACCACAACGTTGCGGTCTTCCGCCGCGATGCGCGAGGCGACGTTGACCGGATCGTCCGGGTAGAAGGGCCCGTTGGAGCCCCAGGAGTTGTTCATCACCCGGATGCCGTAGCGCGCCTGGTTGGTCAGCAGGTAGTCGAAGCTGCCGATGGCGTTGAGCACGAAGATGGCCGCTCCCGAGCCGTAGCCCACCAGGCTGGCGCCCGGCGCCACCCCCGAGTTCCGCCCGGCGGACGCCTGGCCGGTGCCGCCCGAGATGCCGGCCACGTGCGTGCCGTGCCCGCTGCCGCCGTTGTCCGTGTTGGGCTGGTTCTCCACCACGATCACGGGACGGAAGCCCGTCTCCTCGCCCACCAGATCCTTTTGGATCGGCGCCCACACGTTCTGGACGACGTTCTTCCCGAGCTGCAGGTCGGGGTGCGTGGCGTCGATGCCGCTGTCGGCGATGTAGAGGCCCACGCCCTTGCCGGTGACGGGAAGGCCGCGGTTGAGCGCGGTCATGGCGGCGCTGGCCCGCAGCCGCTCCACGCCCGTAAGGTGGCGCGCGTCGTAGTTGAAGTACGTCAGCCGCTTGTTGAGGAACACCGAGCGCACCCGCGGGTTCGCGGCCAGCGCGTTCACCTGCGCCAGGGTCGCCACCGTCCCCACCATCGGCAGCGAGCGGAAGGTGGTGCCGCCCGTGATGCCGACGGCGCGCAGCACGTTCAGGTCGAGGAGCGCGGGGGCGCTGTTCCCCTTGAAGGTGACGATCACCTCGGCCGTGCGGGCCGACGCGAGGACGTTCCTGAGTGCGGGATCAATGGCCTGCGCGACCGCGTTGGTGGCGCAGAGCAGCGTGACGGCGACCAGCAGCAGCAACCGGCGTGGTGCTGAACGGAGCATGGCTCCCCCGGAGGGTGAGAGGTGGCGATTGGCGACGATCGGCCCGGCGCCCGCCCCTCTTAGCACGACGTGGTCCGCGCGTGCCCTACTCGCTGCGCGTTGCAGGATAAGCACTTAGCCTCAGTTCGCCATTTCTCGCATCCGGCGCCTTCACTGTTTTGGTGCAGGAAGCGGCCCATCTTCACCATACCGATGCAGACTTGAAAAAGCCTCACGCGGAGCCGCGGAGGGAACTGCAAGCCGCGGAGAACTGACCCTCCGGCCGTTCTCCTCCGTGTCTCCGCGTCTCCGCGTGAGGCAATACGAAGACGGCGCGGACACCCACATTGGGCATCCGCGCCGTTGAGTCAGAAGTAATTTGGGCTTACTTCCAGCTCACAAGATCCGCGTCCTCGCCTTCGCCGCCTTCCTTGCCGTCCGCGCCGAGGGAGACCAGGTCGTAGTCGCCGTGCTCGCCGGGAAAGCGGTACTGGTACGGGTTGCCCCAGGGATCGGGCGGGATGTCCTTTTTGGCGTAGGGCCCTTTCCACGCGCGCGGCTCAGGGGGCGTCGTGGGGCGCGTGCGGAGCGCGGCCAGGCCCTGCTCGGTGGAGGGGTAGCGGCCGTTGTCCAGACGGTAGAGGTCGAGCTGCATGCCGAACTGCTCGATCTGCGTGCGCGCCGCCTGCGTGCGGCTCTCGCCCACCCGCCCGAACACCTGCGTGCCGACCACCGCCGCCAGGATGCCGAGCACCACGATGACGACGATGATCTCGATCAGCGTCATGCCGGCCCGGTCCAGGCGCCGCGCGGGGAGGTGGGCTCGCTGCATGGTCTTCTCCAGAGGTACGGGAATCGGGTGCAGCCACAGGTTACGCGGCCCCGCGTGTGCCCGCAAGCGTTGCACACTCCCCCGCGCCGCCTCAGATTGCGGCGTTCCCCCGTTCCGCTCCCCAGGTGCCCCCGAGCGCGTGGCCGCTCCCGCCGTTCTCGTCATCGACCCGCTCGCCGCCTCCGGCGACGCCGTGCGCGAGGCCACGCGCGAGGCGCTGGGCACGGGCGCGCGCGTGCACCCCTGCGCCACCCTTTCCGAGGGGCTGGAGCGGCTCCGCGCGGGCGGGTGGGGCGCCGTCGTCCTCTCGCTCGACTTTCCCGCGGCCGACCTGGCGCTGGTGGAGCGGATGGTGTCCAGCGGCGTGGAGCCGGGTGCGCTGGTGCTGACCGCGTCGCGCCCCACCATGCAGCTCATGGTGGAGGCGTCGCGGCTCGGCGTGCTCGGAGTGCTGGCCGCGCCACCCAACGTGCGCGAGCTCGCCGCCCTCCTCCGCGAAGTCTCCGACGCGGAGGAAGTGGTCCCCCTGGACGCCGCGGGCGAAGAGGGCGACGGTGACTCCGCGATCGGCGGGAGCCCCTCGATGCTGGAGGTGTTCCGCATGGTGGGGCGCGTGGCGCCGAGCTCCGCCACCGTCCTGATCCTGGGCGAGAGCGGAACGGGGAAGGAGCTGGTGGCGCGCGCCATCCACCGCAACAGCGCGCGCGCGGCGGGGCCGTTCGTCGCCATCAACTGCGCCGCCATCCCCGAGAACCTGCTGGAGTCGGAGCTCTTCGGCCACGAAAAGGGCGCCTTCACCGGCGCCATCGCCCGCAAGATCGGCCGCTGGGAGCGCGCGCAGCGGGGGACGCTGCTGCTGGACGAGATCGGCGACATGAGCCTGGCGCTGCAGGCCAAGATCCTCCGCGCCGTGCAGGAGCGCGAGATCGAGCGCGTGGGCGGCGAGGAGCGCATCCCGGTGGACGTGCGCGTGGTGGCCGCCACGCACCGCAACCTGCGCAGCGCCATCGCCGAAGGGACCTTTCGCGAGGACCTCTACTTCCGCCTGGCGGTGGTCACGCTGGAGCTGCCGCGCCTGCGCGACCGCGGGCCGGACCTGGACCTCCTCACGCAGCACTTCGTGGCGCGGCACGCGGCGCACTACGGGCGGCCCATCCGCGCCATCGCCCGCTCCGTCTTCGAGCGCTTCCACCAGCACGACTGGCCGGGGAACATCCGCGAGCTGCGCAACGTCACGGAGCGCGCGGTGCTGATGTCGCACGGCTCGGTGCTGCTGCCGGACCACCTACCCACCGACCAGCTCAACGCCGCCGCCCCCGCCGAGGCGGACGGCTCCCCGCTGGCCGGCTACTCTCCGGACCTCGACCTGGCCTCGGTGGAGCGGCTGCACATCCGCGAGGTGCTGCGGCGCGTGGGCGGGCACATGGGGCGCGCGTCGGAGGTGCTGGGCGTCCACCGCAACACCCTCACGCGCAAGGTGCGGGAGTACGGGCTGGAGGGATCCGCTTCCCTGGATTAGTGAAGCTGCCCCGTTTTGGTGCAGCGCCCTCCGCACGCACACGGCGCCTCGTGGCCGATTCGCCGCGTGAACGCTGGAGATTTCCGCGATTTCGGCGTTGCGCGGCGCGGGCACGGCACGTGCTATCTGTGCCAGCCGGAACTCTCGCTCACTCCGGAAAGGAACCGTCCGTGACCCTTCGACGCTCCCTCAGCGCCGCGCTCGCTTCGTTGCTTCTGCTCGCCGGCTGCACCGAGAACTCCCCGCTCGCGCCCACTCCGGACGCCGGCCGCCTGCTGGGTGCCGCCGACGTCACCACGCTCCTCCACTTCTCGTCGCTCCCGAACCTTGCCGGGGCGCGTCACGCCGAGAAGCGGATCAGCGCGGCCGACGGCGGCTTCGTGGAGCTGAACGGCTTCCGCGTCGACATCCCCGCCGGCGCGCTCCCGGCCGACACGGTGGTGACCATCGACCTCCCCACCGATCCGGCGCTCGCCAAGCGGGTGATGGCGGAGTTCGGTCCGCACGGCATCCAGTTCAACACCCCGGTCACGCTCCGCTTTCCCCTCACCGGCGTCTCGCTGAACGGCAGCCCCATCGAGGTGGCGCGCTGGGAGAACGGCGGGTGGACCTCGCTGGGCGGCAGCGTCAACGTGCTGGGCACGGTGCTCTCCGGCCAGACGCCGCACTTCTCGGCGTACGCGGGCAAGTACGTCATGGCCGGCGGCTGACCGCCGGCCCCTTCCACCCCACAGGTCAAAGTGTCCCGGCCCGCCACGCAATTGCTGGTGGAGCGCGCGCTCGCGCTCGTTCCACTCGGCGATGAGTTTCTCCCCCTGAGCGACGCCCTCATCGGCGCGTCGCACACGGACCGGGAGAAGCTCTGGGCGCGCTCGGCGGAGTACTCCACGGTGGGGAAGCGGGTGCTGGACGCGGACCGCCTGGCGGCGCTGGTGCCCGCCGTCGTCACCCGCGCGCAGGAGCGGATGGAGCGCCTCTTCGCCCTCGTGATCGACGCGGTCCGTCTGCAGGGCGAGGGGGACGCGGCGGGGGCGGCGCGCGCGCTGGTGCGCGCCGGCGAGGTGGAGGAGGGGGAGCGCAGGCTGGAGCAGGCGCAGCAGATCTACACGCTCGCCCTGGAGGTGTCGCGCGACCTGCGGGACAAGGACCCCGAGATCCTGGCGCTGCGCCGCCTGGGGCGCAGCTCGCGCGCGGCGGGGCGGCTGGACGAGGCGTGGGAGTGGTACCAGCGCAGCCACCGGCTGAGCGTGGCCCAGGGCGACGACACGGGCCAGTCCGTCGCCTGCCAGGGCCTGGGCAACGTGTGCGACGACCGCGGCGAGCGTCCCGAGGCCCGCGCCTGGTTCGAGCGCGGGCTGGAGATCGCCCGCCGGCTGGACGACCCCTCGGTGGAGTGGCCCTTCTACACCAACCTCTCCGTGCTGGCGATGCTGGAGGGGAAGCTCCCCCTGGCCGAGCGCCTGCTGGACCGCGCCCGCGAGCGGATCGAAGCCTCCGGCGCCGAGGACCCGCTCCTGTACTGGCTCAACAACCGCGGCCTCCTGCTGGTGGAGTGCGGCGAGGCGCTGGCGGCGGAGGAGGTCTTCCGCGAGGCGCTGGCGCGCGGACCGGGTCCGGACTGGGAGGTGACGCTGCGGGTGAACCTGGGCGGCGCCCTCGTACCGCAGGACCGCCTCCTGGAAGCGCAGGACGAGGCCCGCCGCGCCGAGGAGATCGCGATCCTCAACCGCTTCGTGCCGGACCTGGTGGACGTGTACCTTCTGCTCGGCTCCGTCGCCCGCGCGCAGCGGGACGAGGAGGGTTTCGTGTTCTACGAGCAGGCGCTGCGGGTGTGCCGCGAGCGCGGCCTGCCGCACAAGAGCGAAGCGGCGATCCTGCACGACTACGGCGTCCTGCACGCGCGCTGCAACCGCCCCTCCGAGGCCCGCGCCTACTTGGACGCCGCCGGCGAGATCTACCGCGCCCTCGGCTTCGCCCCCGAGCTCGCCCGCCTCGCCTCGGACATGGAGGAGGTGGGTGCAGGGGATTGAGGCCCCCTCAGACCGGGCGAGTAAACTCGCGGCAACAACAGCACAAAGTCCGCCTCCGCGGACTCCCGGTCCGCATCCGTCGTAGGGGCGCGATTTATCGCGCCCACCCTCGCCGCGCCTCGACCACCGCCAACGCGCACCGATGTCCGTGGACCTGCGTGTCTGCGTACCCTCGCCGCGCCTCCACCACCGCCAGGCGAACCGATGTTCGTTGACGCGCGTGTCTGCCCACCCTCGCCGCGCCTCGACTACCGCCGCGCGCACCGATTCCCGTCGACCTCGCCGCGCCTCGACCGCCGCCGCGCGCACCGATGTCCGTAGGGGCAGCCCCACGTGGCTGCCCGTGCTCGACCCGGCGCTGTGCTTGGCGATGCACCGGGATGGTTGGGCTGCACAGAGAAACAGAGGCACGGAGAAGAACATCTCTCCGTGCCTCTGGCTTTTCCCTGCGTGAGCCGCGTAGGAAGGCGTGTCGCCCCCGGCGCCGCGAAACGCGCAGTAGATCCTTCGTTCCGCGCCGAAGGGCGGTGAACGGTCGGGATCGGGGCGGCGCGTCACTCAGGATGACAGGTGCGAGTGACAGGCACGGGCGTGCGGTTCTTTCCCGCGGCTCCGCGTCTCCGCGTGAGGCCGTTGTTCGTCAGGCGGCCTGCTTCACCACCGCGAGGATCTCGCGCAGGGTGCTCTCGCCTCGGTCGCGGGCGTACCAGCGGCGGACGTCGCGGTAGATTTCGGAGAGGGGGCGCAGGGCGGCCTTCTTCTCCCGCAGCACCATCTCCTGCAGCTCCGAGGGGCGAGGGCCCCACTGGCCGACCGGGCGGAAGTCGCGGTCCAGCACCACGGCGAGGGGGATCGAGCGCGCGCCGTTGGTGAGGTGGCGGTCCATCAGCGTGGGGTGCTCGTCGCGCTTCACCACGCGCAGCTCGAGGCCCGGCGCGATCGTGGTCAGCTTGGCGATCACGGGGACGGTGTTGGAAGCGTCGCCGCACCAGTCCTCCGATATCACCAGCAGCTTCCAGCCGTCGCCGATCGCGGCGGCCTCATCGGCGGCCCAGGCGGGGACCACGGCGCGGCTGTCGACCGCGAGCCAGAGGTCGCGGTGCTCGCGCACTTCGTTGCCCAGGTAGTCGGCCCAGGTCCATCCCTCGTCCCAGAACGCCCGGTAGTCCAGGTCGGTCATCTCGTTATCCTCCAGTCAGATGGGCGGAGCCCGGCGGCACCGCGCGCCCCGGTACACCGCGGGGGCACCGGAAGGTAGCAGAGGCGTCAAGCGGGGGGGCACTGGCTCCTCTTTTGCACCGAGCCGCACGCTCGCCGCGCAGGGCGGACCTGCGGCCGATTCCGCCTCCTTCAACACAGGATGGTATGATTACCAAGCAAGACCTCGAGAGGCTCATCTCCCGCGAGCCGGGCGGTCGCCCCGTGATCTCGCTCTTCCTCGACATGTCGGTCAACCACAACAACAAGCGTCAGTGGGACGTCTTCCTCAGCCAGAAGCGCGCCCAGCTCGAGGAGATCGAGCCCGAGCTGATCCAGCGTGAAGGCGCGGCGGTGGACGAGCTGGCGGCGCGCATCCGCACGTGGATCGCGGACGACTTCGACCAGTCGAACCGCGGCGTGGTGATCTACGCCGAGGTCGGCGGCGACTACTTCGAGGCGATGCAGTTTCCCGTCCCCGTGCAGAACCGCATGGTGGTGAGCGAGCGTCCCGTCGTCGGACCGCTGGCGCAGGTGCTGGAGAGCTACCACCACTACGGCGTCATCCTGCTGGACCGGGAGCACGTGCGCATCCTGAGCGTGTACCTGGGCTCGCTGCTGGACGAGATCGAGCTCCACGGCGACCCGCTCCCAATCCCCAGCCACGTCAAGGCGGGAGGCTACTCGCAGTCGCGCCTCCAGCGCCGCAAGGCGGAGGAGATGCGGCACTTCTTCAAGGACTTCGCCGCCGAGGTGGAGGAGTTCGTGGAGCGCTACCACCCGCAGGACCTGGTGCTGCTGGGGACCGAGGAGAACACGGCCAAGTTCCGCGAGTTCCTCTCCGACTCCATCCTCCAGCGCGTGGTCCACACCGGCAACATGTGGGTGGACGAGCCCGCCGCCGGGGTGATGGAGAAGCTGGAGCCCCTCCTGCGCGCCGACCTGGAGCGCCACAACCGCGAGGTGGTCGAGCAGCTCAAGGACCGCGTGGCGCACGACTACCTGGCCACCGCAGGGTTCCAGGGGACGCTGACCGCGCTCCAGGAAGGCAAGGTGGACACGCTCGTCCTGGCCAGCGACCACCGGCAGGACGGGGTGCGCTGCGGCCAGTGCGGCTTCGTCTTCGCGCGCGAGCTGAAGACGTGCCCGTACGACGGCTCGTCCACGCTGGAAGGGGTGGACGTGGTGGAGGAGATGGTGCGGATGGCGGAAGGGCAGGGGGTGCAGATCGCCTTCGCCGCCGCCGCCGAGGTGCAGGAGCTCAAGGGCGCAGGCGCGCTGCTCCGCTTCTGAGCCTTCGAGGGTGACAGGCGGGGCCCGGGGACGAGCGTCTCCGGGCCCCGCACTTCTGTCCGCCGCTTGACAACTGCAACAAAACGCTGCTACGTTCGCCACTCACCTCCCAATTCCTTCCGGTTCAAATCCCCCCATGCCCGCAGCCATGCTGGACGAGGCCGGGCGCGAGCGCCTGCGCGCCGAGCTGGAGTCCGTGGCCGGCGTCCGCCGCGCGGTGGTCGACGGCGAATCGTCTCCTTCCATCTACCTGATCTGCGAGCGCGGCGACGGCGGCCCCATCGAGGCGCTGGCCCGCGGCATCCTTGCGCGCATGGGCTTCGTGGGCGCCGACGTGCAGCTCGCCTTCCTCCCCACGGCCGAGCCGCGGCGCCGCGTGCGCTTCGTATCCGCACGCCTCACGCAGCCCCGCCCCGGCCGCGCGATCGCCGAGGTGGAGCTGGAGTGGGCGGGCGAGTCGTTTCGCCAGGTCGTCGAGGGGGAGGGGGGCGCGCCGCTGGAGCTGCGCCTGGCCGCCCTCGCCACGCTGCGCTCGCTGCACGCCATCCTGGGTGGGCGGGTGGAGTTCGATCTGGTGGGGATCAAGGGCTTCCGCGCCTTCGACGCCGAGGTGGTGGTCGCCGTCCTGCGCGGCGGCACCCCGGACGGCCGCACGCTGATCGGCGCCGCGCTCGCCAACGAGAACCTCTACCACTCCGCGTCGCTGGCGGTGCTCAACGCCACGAACCGGATCTTGGGGAATTATCTGGCGCAGGCGCAGGGGTGAGGGGGGTGCTGGAGTGGGTGGGGGTGTGGGTGAGGTAAAGTGTGAGCAGGCGGGTGAAGGGCGGGGCCGGCGGTTGAAACCGCTGCAACAACCGCGGGAAGCCTGCCTACGCAGGCTCCGAGGCGGGATGGGTGCGGGGAGCGGGGAGCGGGGTCCGGGGTCGCGCGGGCCACGCCGGGGGCTGAAGCCCCCGGCTGGAACCACGGGAAGACCGCTGAAGCGGTCTCGCGCGGCGGCAATGTGCGGTGTATGGCGGGGCACGGGCGCGATGAATCGACGATGAATCGCGCCCCTACAGGGTATCGGCGCGGCGCTCGCGCGCTCGCCGCGCCGTATAGGCCGGCCATAAAACAGCTGACCCGCATAGACTTCGGCGTTGTGGGAGATTAGAATGCGACAGTATCATTGACTCGGGAAACTCCTCCGGTTATGCTGCTGATCGTGGATTGGCGGAAAGCGTTTGCTTGACGCCGCGGTCACTTACGACGGAGGATTCCATGCCGAGCAGAACCCAGATGTGCCTCGCTTCGCTCCTGACCATCCTCTGCGGGGGTGGCCTGCTCGCGAGCCCCGCCCGGGCCGACGCGAGCTCCGAGGCGTTCGACTGCCGCGCGTCGGTCGAGGAGTACTGCTCGTACGCCGCAGGCTACTGCTCGTCTGGTTGGGCGCGATGCACCTACACGGTGGAATCCTGCCAGATCACCAACATCGAGTGCATCCCGGCGCCGAGCTGAGCGTCTAGCGAGGGCTCTGGGGGCACGCATCGGAGCAGGTCCCCAGAGCGTCCAGCCGCGACCGGTGTTCTGATGGTGCCGCGTTCATCTCTCCTTCGCTGAGCACGCGTGAACAAGCTCCTTGCGAACACCGCGACGGCGATACTCGTGCTTTGCGCGCTAACCGTGACGGGACTGGCGATCCGCCGGGAATTGGCGCCACCGAGCCTTCCGGCCGCCCAATACTCCGAGGACACTCGCCCCGTCCCCGATTGGCGCAGCTACGCCCGCGGGCGGCGGATGGGACCGCCAGGCGCGCGGGTCACCATTGTCGAATTCTCCGATTTCCAGTGCCCCTTCTGCCGCACCATGTCCGGCCGTCTGCGCGCGATTAGGCAGGCGCACCCGGAGGATGTCGCGGTGGTGTACCGGCATCTTCCCCTGCCGTACCACACCCACGCACAATCCGCTGCGACGGCGAGCGAGTGCGCCGGAAGGCAGGGGCGCTTCGAGGCGTATCACGACGCGCTGTTCGCCCATCAGGACTCCATCGGCAGCATCCCGTGGACGACTCTCGCGGCTGCCGCGGGCGTCCCGGACCCTGCGGAGCTCGCGCAGTGTATGGCGAGTGAAGCCCCCGCCGCGGGAATCGAGCAGGATGTCGACGCGGCGAAACGGCTCGCGGTGTCCGGGACGCCCGCGCTGATCGTGAACGGGACGCTCCTCACCTCCTCCGGGCTGGCCCGGCTGGAGGCCATGGTGGAGCGAGAGCTGAAGAGCGCCGGGCGTTGAGGGCGCGGTGTACATCCACCCAGACGATGGAGCGGTGATGACGCGGATCGTGTTCAGTTTGATCTTGCTTGCGGCTTGTGCGGATGCCGCCGCGGCCCAGCCGGGGGCTCCGCCCAGCGTCTCCCAGGGCCAGACGCGGTCCGCGGGCGCGCGCGCCCGCGTGCCGTACACCGGGATCTATCTCAGCGGACAGCCGCGGTTTTCCCCGGGAGGCGGGATGAGATGGGCGACCTATCCGACGGTCCGGTCCGTCGACCCGGGGTCGCCCGCGGCGAAGCTGGGGGTCGCGGCGGGAGACGTGATCCTGCTCGTGAACGGAACCGACGGGCGGGACCCCGAATCGCTCGTGGGCCGGCCGGGGAAGGTGTACGTGTTCAGGATCCGGCGCGGCAACAGCACGCGTGACGTGACCATCACGAGCATTCCCGCCCCCCAGCCATCCGCCCGCGGCGGCTCCTGAGGGTGAGGCAGAGCCGTATCCGCACGGGCAGCCCCCGCCGTGGGCGGTGGGGCGACCGCGTCCACCTGCCGGGGGCGGCGAGCTGGCTGCGGCGGATGCGGTTCGTCGCGGGGGCATGCCTCACGGCAATCCTGCTGGTGTCCGGCGGCGCACCGGCCCTCGCCCAGGACGCAGGCGGCGCCACGTACATCGCGGGGGTCGTCACCGGCCCGGACGGGAAGCCGCTGCCGGACGCACAGGTTACCGCGCGTCCGTCGGCGGGCGGACTCGCGGTGTCGGCGCGCACGGACGCGGCGGGGCGCTACCACCTGGACGTGCGGGGTGAGCACGTGGTGACGGTGGAGAAAGAAGGGTACGTGGCCGCGACGGCGCTGGTGCTGGCCGGGCCGGCTCCGCACAATGTGCGTCTCACCGCGGCCGAAGAGCGGGGCTACACGCTCGATCCGCTGCTGGTGCAGGCTCCCGCAAGAGCGCCCGTGCCCGTGCGGCGGGGCGAATCTCCAGGCAGCGGCCTCTCATCGTTGAGCGGGCACAGCGCCGCGGCGTACCCCGGCGATCCGGGCGATCTCGCCGGTTCATCGGGTATTTCGGGGCAGTACGTGCCGTCCGGTGCGGGGGCGATTTCCGTGTCGGGACAGCCTCCTTCCGGCAACCGCGTCACGGTGGATGGCGCCGGGTTCGATGCAAGCTCGCTTCCTCCGGAGGCGATGGCCGCCGCGGGCGTCCTCGCCCACCCGTATGACGTGTCGCGCGGGCAGTTCACGGGGGGCGAGATCGCCGGCCGCACCCTGAGCGGGACGAACCTGTGGGGCGGGGTGTTCCGTACCTCCATCCAGCATCCAAGCCTGCAGTATGCCGGCCCGGCCGGTGCCTCGGGCGCGGCGGGGCCCCTCTGGGCGCAGGTGGGAGGCGGGGGTGGCGGGCCCCTCGTGCGCGGACGCCTGTTCGTGTACGGCGCCGTGCAGGCGACCACGCGCAGCTCGTTCAGCTCACCGCTGGATCCCGCGGGCGCGGAAGCGTTGCGCTACGGAATCTCACCCGACTCGCTGCGGAGATTTCTCCAGCTCATCCGGGGGTTCGGGATCGGCGAGGGCGCTGGCGGGGAGCGGCGGACCCATGCCGCCTCGACGATCGCGCGCATCGACTTTCTGCCCGGCGCCAACCACACCGCCACCCTGCGCCTGGACGGCCGGGCCCGGAGATCCGACGGCGCTCTGGGCTCCCCCCTCGCCATCACCAGCGGCGGGCGCGACGAGGGGAAGGACGGCGGGGTCTTCGCACAGCTCGTCTCCCGGATGGGGCGCGCGGGCAACGACCTGACGGTGTACCGTTCCGGCGGCACCCAGCGCTCGCTGCGAACGTACGAGGGTCCCACGGGAAGGCTGTGGCTGGGTCAGGACACCGGCGTGGGTGGCACACTCGTGTCGTTCGGGGCCGCGCCCTTTTCCATTCCGGACGAGGACCGCTCCGCGCTGGAGGCCGCCGAGCGCTTCACGCTCTCCCTGAACGGCGGGCACCAGATCCTGCTCGGCGGCGCGTACCAGGCAGAGCGGGTCGTGCGGCGCGGAGCAGCGGACGCGTCCGGCACCTTCACCTTCGCGAGCCTGGCGGAGCTCGAAGCCGGGCGGGCACAGCGCTTCACCCGCTCGCTCGGCGGCCAGACCGGCGAGATGTCGTCGGATTACGCCGCCATCTTCG
>DASVTZ010000190.1 GCA_036387335.1 Longimicrobium sp. | reverse complement strand
ACAGAGGCACATCATCATGGCCAACAAGCAGAAGATCGCGGAGCTCTCGTCGCAGCTCAACCAGGTGGTCGCTCACCCGGAGTTCATCGGGCTGCTGGAGGAGCTCGAGGGCCTGCCGGCCGAGAGCCGCAAGCAGTTCGTCCGCGAGCGCATGAACGTGAACGCGCTCAAGCAGAAGGGCGTGCCGGTGCGCCCGGAGCTGCGCGCCGTGGTGCGCGTCTTCGAGAACCCGCACGCCGCGGTGATCAACTCGGAGGCCGTCTTCACCTCGGACTCGGCGACCCCGCGCATGGAAGAGGAGTCGATGGACCTGGCGCGCGCGGGCACGCTGTGCGCCTCGCTCGGCTTCATCCTCTGCGTCTCGTACGGCGAGTCGGTCTGACCCCGGCGGCTGGCGCGGGCTCCGGATGGCCGGGGCCCGCGCCGGCGGCGGACACCCACGTCCCTTTTTCGCCGGCCCCACGAGGTCCGGCTCCACGATCCGGGAGGAGTACACCCCATGCTCGACGCGAAGCAACTGGCGAAGAACATCCAGGCAGCACTTGCCGACATCACGGCTTTCATCGAGAAGCCGGAGTTCCAGACGGTCCTGGCGGAGCTCGCCGCCGTGCCCCCCGAGCTGCGCGAGTACTTCATCCGCAGCGTGCTGATCAGCCGTGAGGAGCTGAGCCGCCGCGGCGTGGAGGTGCCGGAGGACATCACGGTCCAGCGCTCCGCCTTCGAGGACAACCGTCCCACGCTGTTCTGCGTCACCAAGTACCTCCCCGAGATGGGGAACGCCAAGAAGAAGGTGACGGTGACCTTCGACGAGGGGTGGGAGAACGTGTGGGAGCTCCCCAGCTTCCCGGCCGAGAAGGTGCTGGGGGGGCGCGACCTGCGCGAGCTGATCGCGAGCGCCCCGGCGAAGGCCGCGTAGCGGGGCCCGCACCCGGCACGCTCCGTGTATCGCGCGGAGGTGCCGGGAACCCGCCCGGCGGCACACCCCCCGAGCCGCGAAGGCACCGTGATTTCAGCCGTTCTTTCTTCGGTCATCCAGGTTCTGGTGTTCACGGCCATCCCCTTCGCCGTCTACCTGGTGACCCGCAGGCGGGCGCGGGGGTTCTGGGAGTACCTGGGGCTGAAGCGGCCGGAGCGGCGGACACTCAGCCTGGCGGTGGTGCTGGCGCTGGTGCTGACCCCGGCGATGCTTGCGATCTTTGCCGCGCCGGCCCTGCGGGGGATGCTGACGGCGCCCAACACGGTCACGGGGCAGCTGATCGAACAGGGGTTCACGGCGCGAACGGCGATCCTGATGGTGTTGTACGCGGCGATCCAGACGTCGCTCTCGGAGGAGATCCTCTTTCGCGGTTTTCTGGCGAAGCGGCTCATCGCCTGGCTGGGCTTCCGCTGGGGAAACCTGGCGCAGGCGCTCCTCTTCGGCTCGGTGCACCTGCTTCTCTTCGCGGGCCCGGCCGGCCAGGCGCTCACCCCCGCGCGGCTCGCCGCCGTCCTCGCCACCACGTCGGCGGTGGGGTGGCTGCTGGGCTGGCTCAACGAGCGCCGCGGCAACGGATCCATCGTGCCGAGCTGGCTGGCGCACGGGCTCACGAATTTGATCACGTACACGGGGCTGGCGGTGTGGTGGGGAAGTGCGTGAGTGCGTGAGTGCGTGAGTGCGTGAGTGCGTGAGCGCGTGAGTGCGTGAGTGCGTGAGCGCGTGAGTGCGTGAGTGCGTGAGTGCGTGAGTGCGTGAGTGCGTGAGTGCGTGAGTGCGCTGGTGTGGGACGGGCGCTCGCCGGACCAGGCAAGAAGGTGTGCGCAGGAAGTGCCCAGAGGCGGCGGAGTAGGTACGCGCAACAGGCGCTAATATTTGTTCAAGATGCGCAGGAGGCGGAGCAGCGTGCGATCCCCGGAGTGTGCGTGCGCAAACGCCCTAACGCCCTAACGCACTAACGCACTGGTTTCCGTTCACCCGTAGTCCAACCAGGAGCCACCATGCCACCCCCGTTTCGCTCCCTGGGATCGGCCGGATTCGCCGATCTCCTGGGCAGCTTCGTGTTCAGCCGGCGCATCGACGTCGTGCACCTTCACCACACCTGGCGGCCGAACCACGCCGATTACCGGGGGCACGACACCATCGTGGGGATGTGGCGCTACCACACCCGCGAGAACGGGTGGAGCGACATCGCGCAGCACCTCTCGATCGCGCCAGACGGCACGCTGTGGCTGGGGCGCGACTGGAACACGGCCCCCGCCAGTGCTACGGGCCACAACGGCGACTCCAAAGCCGGGCCCTTCATGATCGAGATGATCGGCGACTTCGACGTGGGGCGCGACCGGCTGCAAGGGGCGCAGCGCGCGGCGGCGATCGACGTGATCGCGCGGGTGCAGCGGCGCTTCGGTCTACCGGCGGAGGCGCTCCGCTTCCACAACCAGATGAGCGGCAAGACGTGCCCCGGCAGCTCGCTGAGCCGCGCGCAGGTCGTGGCCGAAGTCGCCGCGCGCCACCTGGCGCTGGGCCCCGCCGCCCCGCGCGGCGCGGGGGAGGAGCCCGCCGAGGAGTCGATGCGCGACGCCGACGTGCTCACCTACGTGGTGGGCGCGGGCGCGGAGGAGGCGCGCGATGAGACGCCGCCGGCCGAAACCGAGCGCGGGACGCGCCGTGCGCTGTGCGTGGGGATCGACGCCTACCCGCGAAACCCGCTGGCCGGCTGCGTCTCCGATGCGCGGCTGTGGGCGCAGACGCTCACCGGGCTCGGCTTCGACCCTCCCACCCTGCTGCTGGACGCCGCCGCCACGCGCGCCACGATCCTCCAGGCGCTCGAGTCGCTGGTGGGCTCCAGCAAGGCGGGCGACGTGCTGGTCTTTCAGTACGCGGGCCACGGGACGCAGCTGCCGGACGCCGACGCCGACGAGGACGATCCCGGCGGCGTGAACCAGGACGAGGCGCTCTGCCCGTTCGACCACGTGCACGGACAGTACATCGTGGACGACGACCTTGCCGCGCTCTTCATGGCGCTCCCCGAAGGGGTGAACCTCACCTGCTTCATCGACTGCTGCCACTCGGGGACGATCTGCCGGATCGCGGCGCCCCCCGGTCCCGGGCCGGCGGGCGAGGAGGAGGCCGCCGACCGGCGCACGCGCTACCTCCCCGCCAGCGACGAGATGGTGCAGGCCCACATGGCGGTGCGGAGCGCGGAGGAGCCGGCGCCCCGTCCGCGGCGGGCGGGGGTGCCGGAGGTGGTGACGTTCACCGCCTGCCAACCTGCCGAGCTGGCGTGGGAAAAGGATGGGCGGGGGGAGTTCACGCTCCGCGCGACGCGGCTGCTGGCGGCCGGTACGGCGGGGTGGACCAACGCCGAGCTCCAGCGCCAGCTGACGGCGGCCTTTGGAGCGGAGCGCAGGCAGACGCCCACGCTGGACTGTTCACCGGCGGCGCAGGGGTACCCGCTGCTGCAGCCGATCCCCGCGCGGGCCGCCACGGTGCCGATCGACGCACACACGGCCGCCGGTCTCCTCCGCTCGCTGGCGGCGGCGCTGGAAGGCGGAACGGGGTGAAAGGGAAGTGCCACACTGCGCGTCAACTTGCCGCGCGCTAAAAGGATCCGGACGATATGAGCCCCGCTCTACTCATGATGCTCGCCCAGGCGACCAATCCGTTCTTCACGAACGACTGGGAGGGCCTGCTCAAGGTGATGGGAGTGGTGCTCAGCATCGCGGGCCCCATCATCCTCTCGGTGTGGAAGATCATGCAGGGTCCGCTGCAGGGCCAGATCGACGGGCTGGGGCGCCGCCTCAACGAAACGCAGACCTCCTGCACCCAGAACGCCGTGGGGCTGGAGGACACGCGCCGACGCGCCGAGCGCGCCGAGTTCGAGGCCACCGCCGCCGGCAAGGCGGTGGCCCGCCTGGAGACGGTGGTCGCCGCGCTCGGAGAGCAGTCGTTGGTGAACAAGGCGGAGATCGTGGAGCAGTTCCAGCAGCGCGCGGCGGACATGCTGGCCGCCGTGCACGAGATCGAGAACTCGCTGGTCCGCGTGGAGACGGTGCTGGAGCTGGAGGCACGCCGACGCCGCAAGGAGCCGTGAGCGCCCCGGCGACCGCCGCGCCGTCCTGCTGGAACTGCGCCGCCGACCTGTCTCGCGAGCACGCGCACGCCTGTGGAACGGAGCGGCTGATCCCGCGCTCGCTGGGCACGGCGACGGTGCTGGTGGAGTGCGGCACGTGCGGAGAGTGGAACGAGCTGGCGTGCGGCGCGCCGGCCGGCGGCGCCGCGGGGCATCCGCCGAAGGGGCGGGTGGCGGAGCTGCAGGAGCTTCGGGGGCTGCTCGCCCCCGGCCCCGCGCTCCAGCGGCAGGAGAGCCACGCGCAGTGGCTGTTCGGCGGGGCGGGCGGGGTGGCGGCGCTGAGCAGCCTCTTCGCCACCGTGGTCGCGGGCGGCCTGGACTCCTGGGGCACCTGGGCGTGCGCGGCGGGGATCGCGCTGCTGGCCGTGAGCCTGGCGCTGGCCACCCTCTCGCTTGCGCCCGTCTGGCTTCGCTTCAACCCCAACGACCTGGAGGCGATGCACTCCGTGCTGGCGGCGCAGTTCGCCTCCAGGCGCCGCAACAGTGTGGCCGCGGCCTGGCTGCTGGCCGCCTCGCTGGGGCTCTTCGGCATCTCTCCCCTGGTGGGGAAGCTGCGCGCCACCCGCCCGGACCCGCGCGTCCTGGTGAGCTACACGCTGCGGCCCAGCGGCGCCCTGGAAGCCGCGCTGACGGCGCGCGGGCTGGCGCCGTTCGCCCCCGTGTCGCTGTCGCTGGAGCGGCAGGGCGCGTCCGCCTCACCCGTGGCGCGCACGGCGGGTCAGGCCGATTCCACGGGGCAGGGCCGCATCACGCTGGAGGGGGAGCTCGCCGCCGGCGGCTTCGTCCTCACGGGCCGCGGCGCCGTGGCTCGTGCGCCCGGCGGCGTACAGGTGGCGCGGGCGCGCATCCAGGTGCCGCCGCGCGAGAGGTGAAGTCAGAGGCGGCCGGCCTCCACACTCTCACGCAGCTCGTACCACCAGCCAGGGAGGGTACCGCGCGCGGTGAGCATCCGCCGCAGCCCCTCCAGCGCGTCCAGCTTGCGGAGCCGCTCCTCCCCCGCCGGCGCGATGCCGTCCAGGAAGCGCGCCACGGCATCGGCCGAGGCGAACGCGTCCTCCGCGGCGGCGGGCTCGGGCTCCGCGCTCTCCGGCTCGCCCGGCACCGGCGACTCGCCGCGCCCCGTGCGGATCCAGTCCGACGAGGCGCCGCACAGCTCGGCGATGCGCTCCATGGTGTAGGCGTGCGGCACCGCGCCCCCGGTCTCCCAGCGCGCGATGGAGCCGGAGTGCACCCCCAGCCGTTCGGCGAGCTGGAGGCGGTCCCATCCCTGGCGCTCGCGCAGCACCCGCAGCCGGTAGCCCACCGCGATGCGTTCTTTTTCGCTCATTCCGGGCAGCGGATCCGGGCACGACGGCCCGGAATCGTGATAAACGTGGATGTCTGGTGATGAATGCCGTGGAAAGTGAGTACCCCGCATGTGGCCGCGCAAGGGCGCCGGTGCGCTTCCGCACCGCCGCCCCGAGGCCCCGGAACAGGAGGCAGTGCATGAACCGCGACGGCTCCCCCATCCTCCGACTGCGCAGGCCGGCGCCTCGTCCCGCCGCGCCCGTCGCCCCGCCCGCCGCGGACGGCGCCGACCGCCGGCTGCTGCGCGTGGCGGCGAGCTGCCCGCGCTGCGCCAGCCGCCCGGCGCTCCGCGTGACCCCCGCCGTGGTGTGCGCCCTGGAGGGCACCGACCCCGCCGTCCGCGTGGGCACCTACCAGTGCCAGCGCCGCGGCTGCGGCGCGCTGTACGACCTCAGTGCGGAGGCGTTCCAGAAGGCGTCGTAGGAGCGCGGCGGGGCTCGCGAAGCACGGCGAGGCGAACCCGCGCGCACGGACGGCGAACAGGCCCCCGCCCGGCACAGCGCCCGGGTTCGGGGCCTTTTTGCGGGTGACCCGTGGAGCCGAAGCCTGAGCCGGTACGACCGCGTATCTCCACAACGACCACAACGGGAGAGGATCAGAATGAGTGTGTTCAGCGGGTGAAGTGCAGTGGAATTTAGGGAAGACGTGCTCGAACTCGGGCCACATGACCTGCAGCACGGACTCGAGCCGCGTCAGCGTGGCCGTCCGCTGGATGGAGACGTGGTCGCGCGCGCTCACCAGGTAGCGCAGCTCCGCGTACTTCTTCTTCGAGAACGTAAGCTTACGAACTGCCCGATGGCCCCGGAATTCGTTATGGTTCCGGCGTCCTTCGCGTCCGTCTTGATCGCCTGGTTGTGCATCACCTCCTTCCAGCGAATCCACTGACCCGTGTGCCAGCCGGTAAGTCGTTTCTCCTGACGAGGTGAACTGTGTTCTGGGTAATCTTCGGAATTGCGGCAGCTATCATCGTAGCCGCTGGTCTCTGGATACGCTCGCTTCTCCCGCTGAGGCATGATGGGGTTAGCGCGGAACTGCTGAACTCATGGCTTGAAGCAGCAAGGGCGAGTGGGGGTCGCGGTTCCGGCGTATACATCCGCGTACATGGCGGTACGGAATCTCTGCAGATCGAGGTACAAGGACCTCCTGATGAACGGGAGTTCGTGCTGGTGTACCCGCAGGCGGAGTGGTCTGCGCCGTACTTCGAACAGATTCAGCAGATGGCTAAGTCGGCCGGTTTGCGGACGCAACGTACACCCGCGGGCAACCCGCGGCAGTGGGAGTCGATGCTCGTTCACTTCGGGACCGATGCTCGAAACGCATCAGACTTTGCGATTTCGGCTCTCACGAATGTCTACCATGCATCGTTGACGAATGATTGTCGAGTGTCGTTGGTGAAATTCCCTCTGGACTCTCGACGCGACTCGGTGCGTATGTGAACTGAGAGGGAGCCAATTCCGTCTGGAGCCTCACACACCCCTGGGCGTCGAACCACCTCTCTCCCACGACGGCCACACAACTTGCTCCCGCATGTCTCAGCAAACCGGCGGCACGCAATGCATCCTCTGGAATTCGTACCTTCGCCCGATGGCAATGAGATGCCGCCTCTGGAGACTCATATGCACTACCTGCTACGGGCTGGACTAACCGGCATAACCGTTACCGCCTGTGCCATGAATCCACGTACCGGGGACTTGGCGCCAGCTGGGGGCTCCGTAGTTATCGGGCGAAGCACAGCCGCCGCGCTGGCGGTTAGTCCTGGCGTCCAGTTGCCAGAAGTAGAGCGCCGCAACGTTGCCGGACAGGTCACGAGTGCATCGGATTCCCTTTCGCGAGCGTTCGGGTTTGATACTCGATGCACCCGATTTTTTAGAGATTCAGATCGATTCGCAGTACTGCTGAGGCAGAATTGTCTCCACCGTAATGGGGCAAAGCTCGCGGATGGAGAGATACTGACCGCCTTTGCCAGTTCCGGGGCACGCTTGCAGGTCCTCACATCGGCGATATCCGACACTCAAACCTATACGCTTGTACCGGAGTTTCGAGGATTACCCCGGGAGCAGCGGAGGCCCCGCCCGGCACAGCGCCCGCGAGCGGGGCCTCCGCCGCTTCACGAACCCACAGATTCCGAGGGAACATGAAATCGATACGCACCTGGCCGCGCCCCGGTGCTCCTGTACAACGGCCAGCACGCGAGCCCGCACCCCATCGTGGCCGCCAACGTCACCCTCCCCGACGGCCCCTCCGGCCTCGCGCATCCCGCCGCCCACTCACGCACTAACGCACTAACGCACTTCCGTTCAAAACTCCCCGATCATCCCGATCTCCGTCTTCAGCTCGTAACCCAGCTCGCGCTTAACCGTCGTCTGCGCGAGGTCGATGAGGCGGCGCACGTCGTCGGCGGTGGCGCCGCCGAGGTTGACCATGATGTTGGCGTGCTTGTGGAAGATCTGCGCGCTGCCAAGCACGTGCCCCTTGAGGCCGCACTGGTCGATCAGCCGGCCCGCGCCCACACCCTCGATCTTCTGGAAGACGGAGCCGGCGCTCGGATACAGCCACAGGTCCGGGTGCCGGTCGTCGCGCCACATCAGGTTCTCGCGGATGACGTTGCGCAGCACCTCGCGCGGGGTCGGGTCGAGGCGGAAGGTGACGTCCAGCACCACGTCCTTGCGGTCGTGCAGGATGCTGTAGTCGTAGCCGAAGTTGAAGTAGGCGCGGTCCACCTCCCGCACGTCGCCCTCCTCGGCGAGGATAGTGGCGCCCTCCACCACCTCCTCGATGAACACCGTGCGCTCCCGCTCCGGCGCCGGCGAGAGGAAGTGCAGGTTCTGCCAGACCGCCCCGCCCACCGTGCTGGGAATCCCCACGAAGTGATGCAGCCCCCCCAGGCCCCGCGCGACGGTGGCCTGGATCAGGTCGTGGTACACCTTGGCCCCGCCCCCCGCCCGAACGCGGCTGTCGTCCAGGAAGTCGACGTGCTCCACCTCGTTCTTGATCACCAGCCCGCGGAAGCCCCGGTCGCCGATCAGGATGTTGGCCCCCATCCCCAGCAGGAAGAAGGGGATCTCCAGCTCGCGCGCGGCCAGCACTGCACGCGCGAGCTCGTCGGGGGTCAGCGCGCGGTAGAGCATGTCCGCCGGGCCGCCGATCTTGAAGGTGGTGAACGGCCCCAGGAGCGCGTCCCGCTCCAGGCGGTCCGCGCCGAGGCGGGCTTCGAGTTCGCCCACCGCGGGGCCGAGGGTGTTCGAGAGGGGCATTCGCCGCGTGTGTGCCGGGGTGGAGGGAGGGCAAGATCGACGCGGGCGGGGTTGCAAGGGCGGTGCCCTGCGGAGTGCGCGCGCCGTTCACGCCTCCGCACGTGCACCCGCGGGCGCCCGCAGACCCGCCGCATGCGTTCGTTTGATCGAGCAAAGACCTACTAAACAAGTGGACGAGGCGATGAACGGTGGCGTTCCGGTCCCGCTGGTTACGCCCGCGCATGCATCCGGCCAGCGCCCGGACCTGTTCACTCTGTTCAGTTGTGCGAGGGTGGCTCACTCTATATCGTTTCTTTCACGACGAAGCATGATTTCACAACCGGATGCGGAGATACGATGGGGGAAGCCGGATCTAAGCGCTCGCGCCGCCCGTCCCGACGCTGGGTGGTGCCGCCGGGGCTGCGCTACACGGACGAGCCCTTCGACGGCTTCGCCGTGGTCGACGAGCTGCGCAACGCGCTCGGGCTGCTCCTGTGGCAATCCCTTCGCGACGTAGATTTGTGGTCAGCCACGGAGCCGGAGGAGCACCCGCTCCTCTTCGCCCCGGGGGCGGCGGACCGGCGGCGGATCGAGCTGGCTTCGCTGCCCGAGGCGCGGGCGGTGCAGTCGCCGCTCTTGGCGATCGCGCGGCTGCTGGATGGGGAGCCCGCGCACGCCTCCGAGCTGACCGAGACCTGCCTGGCCGTCTCGCGCTGGGCGATCTCGACGGGGTACCGCCGCACGGCGCTGGCCTTCGGCGAGGCGGCCGCGGTGGTGTCGCCGCACGATGCGGAGGCGGCGTACTGGGTAGGCTACCTGTCGCGCCGCGCGGCGCAGTATCGGCGGGCGGAGACGTGGTACCGCCGCACCATAGGCCTGGCGCGGCGCAACGACGACTGGAAGTCGTACGGGATGGCGTACTGCGGGTGGGCCAACCTCCTCATCCAGCGCGGCGACTACGCGGGCGCGCGTGACAAGCTGATGGTGGCGCTACGGGCGGCGCGCCGGCACGGACTGTGGAACATCAAGCCGCTGGCGCTGCACGACCTGTGCTGCATCGCCATCCGCAACGGCAACGCGGAGGAGGTGACGTCGTTCGCGCGCAAGGCGTTCCGCGCGTACGGGCGGCGCCACCCGCGGGTGGTGGCGCTCGCGCACGACGTGGCGTTCTTCTGGATGCTGCAGGGGTATTTCGCGCCTGCGCTGCGCGTCTTCAGGGCGGTGGCCGTGCACGTGGAGGACCGGCCGCACCGCCTCCTGGCGCTTTCCAGTGTGGCGCGCGCCGCCGGCGGGGTGGGCGACCGCTTCACCTACAACGAGGCGTGGGCGGACACCTGGCAGCTCATCGACTCCAGCGAGGACACGGAAAAGGTGGCGGAGGCGCTGGTGAACCTGGCCCACGGCGCCGCGGGGATCGGCGACCGCGACCGGGCCAACATCGCGGCGGGGCAGGCGCTGACGGTGGCGCTGCAGCGCAAGGAGCCCGAGCAGCGCAGCGCCGCCGAGGCGATCCTGAACGCGCTGCGCCGCGCCGAGCCCGTGGGCCCGGCGCTTCGCTCCATGTCCACCGCGCCGGGGGCGGCCGCGGACGCGCTCTCCAGCGAGCTCGCGGAGGTGCTGAGCACGGCTACGCTGGAGGTGTAGGGACGACAGCCTCACACAGAGGGCACAGAAGGAACCGAAAGGGAGAGAGAAACACTCTTTCAGTTCTCTCCGTGGCTCTGTGTGGGATCGCTGTCCAGGCCACCCGTCGTGTCGCTCGCCGCCTGCGTCGTTTCGTCGGTGGGGGGCGGGGGCGGCGGGGGGGTGACGGTGCCGGAGCCCATCAGGCCGCCGCCCTCGTGAAGCGGATTCGCATCGGGGGCGGTCGCGCTCTCGCCGCACGCCGCCAGCACCAGCAACCCGGCCAGGAACCATTGCCTCGTCTTCATAATCCGGCGCTCCCCTGGTGAAGAATGTGCGGCGCACGGTCGCGCGCCGCCGCTCCACCAAGCTATGCAGGGTTGTTCACTCCGTACACTTTAGCGGATGGCGCATCCGGGGCGGTGTCAGGTCGATCGGGAGGTGGCGCGTGGCGGGAAAGGCGGGAAGTCGCTGCGGGTGGGGTGGCGGCGGCGCGCAGTTGGGAACGCGTGGGGTATCCGATAGCGATCCGTGGCCGCTTTCACGCCCCCGGGGCGCGGCCCGTTTCTTCCGGCGATCCGCCGGGCCTTTGCCGCCCGTCCCCCGCACCGCGCACGATGAACTTTCCCGACCGCCCCCTGGTGCTCGGCCACCGCGGCTCCCCGAGGCGCGCGCCGGAGAACACGCTGCTCGCCTTCCGCCTGGCCATCGAGGAGGGGGCGGACGGGGTGGAGCTGGACGTGCAGCCGGGGGGCGACGGCACGCCGGTGGTGATCCACGACGCGACGCTGGACCGCACCACCAATCGCACCGGCGCGGTGGCGGCGAAGTCGTGGGAGGAGGTGTCGGCGGCGCGGTCGCGGGGCGATCCGGTGCCGCGGTTGGAGCAGGCGGCGGCGTGGGCGGCTGAGAGCGGCGCCTGGCTCAACGTCGAGATCAAGTCGCCGGGCGCGGAGGCGGCGTCGATCGCGGCCATCGAGGCGGCGGGTGTCCTCGATCGCACCTTCTTTTCGTCCTTTCTGCCGGACGTAGTGGCGCGCGTGGGGGAGCTGGCGCCGCACGCCGCGCGCTTCCTCCTCAGCGAGCGATGGGACGACGCGGCGCGTGTGGAGGCGCGGCGGCTGGGGGTGCGCGGCGTGTGCCTCCACCACTCCGCCGCCACCACCGCCGCGCTGGCGGAGCTGCAGGGCGCTGGGCTGGAGGTGGTGGTGTGGACGGTGGACGATCCCGGGCGGCTGCGCGAGCTGCTGCGCGCGGGAGTCAGGGCCGTCATCACCAACCACCCGGCGCGGGGGGTGGAGGCGCTCCGCGAGGTGATGGGCGGCGTCTAAGCCGTTCCTGGCGCGGCGCTTGCCCCGGTGAAGCATGGCGGCCCCGCAAGACGGTGGGGTGCCCGACCCGTGCATCCCTACCATGACCCTCCTGGCGATCGGCGCCGCGCTCCTGTTGCAGGTGCCCACGGGGCAGCCGCCCCGCGACACGCTGCGCTTCCCCGCCCCGCGCGACACGGTGCGCATGGGCATGCCCACGACGGCGACGATGCCCGCGCGGCCGGCGGAGGATTCGCTCGCCTTCGACTCTCCCGGCACTCGGGACCTGGTGGCGCGGGTGCGCGCGACGGTGGGGATCATTCCAGCGGGGCTGGCCGACTACCGCGCGCAAGTCGAGTCCAGCGTGTACCTCTCGCTCCGCGCGGACTCGGCGGCGGGGGGCGAGCTTCCGCTGACGGTGGACGAGTTCGCGGGGGACGTGCGCTGGGGGCGCGACGGGGGGCTGGAGCAGCGCATCCGCGGGCACCGCATCCGCCAGCTCGCGCCCACTCCGTACACCATCGGAAGCTGGCTGGACGCGCCCTGGGTGGTGCCGCACCTGTACGGAAGCACGGTGGACGCGCTTCAGCTTTCGCCCAACGCCAACCGGCGCACCACGATGACGCGCGCGGTGCACCCCTTTTCGCTGCGCGGGCCGGAGTTCTACCGCTACACCGCGGAGGACACGGTGCGCGTTCGCACTCAGGAGGGGGTGACGACGCTGGTGGCCGTGGCGGTGCGACCGCGCGCGGAAGCGCCCGGCGACGGGCTGCGCCTGCTGGCCGGCACCTTTTACCTGGACGTGGACCGCGCCGCCATCGCCCGCGCGCGCTTCGGCTTCACGGAGCGGCAGGGGCGGCTCTCGCTGACCGAGGCCGGGCTCTACTTCGAGCTGGAGAACGCCCTGGTCGGCGGGAGCTACTGGCTCCCGGTGAGGCAGCGGCGTGAGATCCAGGTGAGCTCGCCGCTGCTGGGTGGGGCATCGGCGCTGCGGCTGGTGACCTCGCTTTCGCGCTTCGAGCTGAACACGGGGTGGCGCGCGGAGTCGCCAGGCTCGCGGCTGGTGCGCGACCTGGCGCGCGGCGAGACAGCCTTCGCCGGGTGGCGCGACCCCGCGCAACGCGGCGAGGACGTGCTGCGCATCGGCGACTTCGCGGACCTGCGCGAGGCGATCCGTCCCCCGAGCCCCGACGCCGGCCCGCTGCGGCTGGGCTTCCGCGCGGAGCGGAGCAGCCACGTCTTCCGCTTCAACCGGGTGGAGGGGCTCTTCCTGGGCGGGGGCGCGCGCCTGGAGCCGCGCGACCCGCTGCGGCGGGACTGGAGCGTGTACGGCACCGGCGGCTACGCCTTCGCGGAGGGGACGCCGCGCGGCGAGCTCTCCGCCCGCTATCACCCGGTGCCGCGGACCGGCGCGCCGCGGTACACCGTCTCCGCCACCGGGTACCGGCGGCTGCGCGACACGCGCGTCTTCCGGCCCGCCTTCGAGTGGGAGCTGGGCTACGCGCTGGGCGCCGCGTTCGGCGGCGCGGACCGGCGCGACTACTACGACGCGGCCGGCGGCGAACTCTTCGTGGCGCGGAGGCGCGGCCCCTTCACCGCCCGCATCGGCGCGCGCGCGGAGCGGCAGGACTCGGTCACGCGCAACACGGAGAGCGGGCTGCTGGGCGGGGGCAACTTCGGCCCGGTGGCCGCATCCGAGCCCGGGACGCACACGGCGCTGGAAGGGGAGCTGCGCTACGCCCGCGGCGCCGGCGCGTTCGGCATCACCCCGTCGCTGGTCGCGTCGCTCTGGGCCGAGGCCGGGGTGGGCGACTTCGCCACGCAGCGGGTCACGGCGACGGTGGCCACGCGGCGCCCGGGCCGCTACGTGACGCTGATCGCGCGCGGCGACGCGGGGATCGTCGCGGGCGATGCGCCTCCGCAGTTCCTCATCCGCTTCGGCGGCGGCGAGGGGCTGCGCGGCTACGACGACCGCGAGTTCGCGGGCTCGACCGCGGCGCTGGCGCGGGCGCGGCTCCTCCTCCACCTGCCGCCGTACGGCAACCGTCCGCTCTTCCGCAGTGGCATCTTCCTCTTCCCGCCCCTCCGGCCGGCGCTCGCCCTCTCCGGCGACGCGGGATGGTCCGATATCTCCGAGGACGCGCGCCCGTCTCTCGTGCGCTTGGGAGGCCGCACCACGGACGGTACGCGCTACTCGCACGGCATCGGGCTCAGCCTGTTCGAGGACGCCATCTCCGTCGAGCGCGTATGGCCGGGCGACGGCGGGGAGGCGAGGTGGTACGCCGGGTTCACGACCTGGTTCTGAAACAGAGAAAAGCCTCACACAGAGAACACAGAGGGAACCGCAAGCCACAGAAAAACCTCTTGTGGTTCTCTCTGTGGCTCTGTGTCTCTGTGTGAGCCATGCAGTTGCGGTTCTCTCCTGCGTCTCTGCGCCTCTGCGTGAGGCAAGCCCGACGCCCGTTGCGGAGGACGGAGACAGGCAGGGGCACGGGCAGCCACGTGGGGCTGCCCCTACGGGATGTACGGGGATGTGGGGGACGTTACCGGCGTTTGCGGCGGTTCGCCTTGCTCTTTCCGCCGCCGGTGCCTTTTCGGGCCATGTTGCCCAGCGCCTCCACCCAGTCGGCCAGGATGACGTCCAGCGCCTGGTAGACGAACTCGGTGGGCATCTGCTCGCGCAGCTCCGGGGGGAGCGTGGCCGGGTCGACGACCTGTGCGATGCCGGCTTCGAGGAAGATCGTGTTGAGGCGGGCGAGGAGCTCGCGGGCCTCGGTGGCGCTGCGGGCGGGCGGCACCGGGCGCGGCACCTGCTCGCGCGTCATCGTGCGGGTGAGCACCGCTTCCAAGAAGATCGCGCGCGGCACCTCCAGCTCCGCGGATTCCTTGACCGCTTCGGCGAGGGCGCGCGTCCACTCGGCCGGCGGAACGGGGACCGTGATGCTGCCCGGCGAGCGCAGCCACGTCCCGTCGGTGAAGGGGATCAGGCGTCCGATCACCACCGCGCCGGGCCCGTACGCCGCCTCCTCCTCCGTCCCCCGCTCGATCACCGTCGACTCGCCGCCGTCCACCACCGAGACGAAGACCACCTCGTCACCGGTCCGCTCGCGCACGTGCCAGATGCCCGTCACGGACTGGAGGAGGTTGCGCGCCATGAGGCGCTGCCGGGGCGGGATCGTGGCGAATCCCTCCTCGTCCTGCACCATTTCCGCCATTGGCGAGAGGCCGGTGGCGAGCGAGGCGTGGTCCACCAGCGACCACTCCTGCTCCCGCACGCCGGCCGGGAACTCGTCGTCCACCACCGGCTTCGCGGGGCGCCAGCGCCGGAACCACCACAGGGCGGCGGCGCGCTCCACTTCGGCCAGCGGGTCGCCCTGGATGCTCCCCTCCACGCGGTCGAAAAGGACCTCGATGAGCGCCACGTGCGCGGCCGCGGTCGATACCGGGCTCGCGACCAGGAGGATGGTTTCCGTGTCGCCCTCGAGCGCGAGGTAGGCATCGTGGGTGTGGTCTTCGAGCGCGGCTTCCTGGATGAGCCGCTCCGCGTCGAGGATCTGGTCCTCCGTAAGCTGCTCCAGCGACTCGGGGAGCTCCACGCCGCCCCGGTCCGCCGCGGCGTGGGCGGCTTCGCTCATTTCGAGCGCCGCCATGCGCAGCTCGGCGTCAGTGGGGGCGCCTTCGACGCGCCGCACGCGCGCCACCAGCCGCGACGCCAGCGCGAAGGCCTGGCCCGCGAAGTCGGTTTCCCGTCCCACGTCCAGGTACTCCGCCTCCAGTAGCGCCGCGATCGCCACGAACGCGTCGCCCGCGTCGCCGGTGAGGGGGAGGGATTCGAACGGGATGTCGGCGGTGGTGGATTCGGTGGTCATTGGAAGTGCGTTAGTGCGTAAGTGCGTTAGTGCGGACCATCTGTCATTCTGAGGGAGCCGCCGGCTCCAAATCCGGCGAAAGCAACCGATCTGGCTGCGGCGACCGAAGAATCTAGCCGGCGCCGGGCCGGGTCTCGCGTGTCACCCCCAGCCCCTCGCAGCGCGCAGTAGATCCCTCGCTCCGCGCCACAGGTCGCGGATGGGGCAAGGGCGGTGCGGCGCGTCGCTCAGGATGACAAAACGTGGGCGGCGACGGGTGCGGGAAGGCCGTCGACGCTCCGTGTGTTCTTTTCGCGCTGGTAGGCGGGAAGCGCATCGCCTTTCGCTTCTGCCCAGCGCAACAGTGTGTCGCGCTGCGCGCTGTACTCCATGAGCGGAACCGCGAACCCGCACGACGTCTGCACTCGTGAGATCTCCGCGCGGACGATGTGTCGGATGCCCGGGTACGTGGGGAAAGCGCTCGACAGCTCTGCCCACTCGTCATCATCCGGGAGAATCACCTCACCGGTGCCGTATAGCCGCAGGATGCGCGGAGGACCGGCGAACGCGCAGAACATGAAGGTGATGCGGCCGTTCTCGTGCAGATGGGCCGCCGTTTCGTTGCCGCTCCCCGTCAGGTCCAGGTATGCGACACGGGTGGGGGATAGCACGCGCAGGCAGTCCAGCCCCTTGGGCGAGAGGTTCACGTGCCCGTCACCGGCGAGCGGTGCCGTGGCGACGAAGAACAGCGGCTGCGCCTCGATGAACGCCTTCAGCTCCGGGGTGATGCACTCCAGCACCTTGCCCATGATCCCACCATTCGTTGTGTGGTCGGCCAGCGGTCCGCAACGCTGCACCTTTGGAGAGGGGATCGCAAGGTCTGGCAATGGAAGTGCGTGAGTGCGATGGCCCGGCAGGAGGACGGCGCCGCCCCCACGGTCCTCGCGGTACGCGCAGTAGATCCTTCGCTCCGCGCCGGGCATCGCGGATGGGGATAGGGCGGTGCGGCGCGTCGCTCAGGATGACAGATTGGGGTGATGGATGCCGGGTACCAACGCACTCACGCACTCACGCACTCACGCACTCACGCACTCCCTCCCATGCGCCGAACCGCACTCCTCCTCGCCCTTCTCTCCGCCGCGCCGGCCGCCGCGCAGGAGCGCCCTTTTGGTACGCTGCGCGAACAGGCGGAGGTGAGGCAGGAGTGGCTCCGGCTGCGGATGGAGCGCGTGCTGCCGCGGCTGATGCGCGAGCAGGGCGTGGCGATGTGGATCGTCCCCATGCGCGAGTACAACGAGGACCCCGTCTTCTCGTCGCTCGTGTCGCCTACGACGATGGCGGCGCGGCGGCGCACCATTTACGTGTTCTGCGACAAGGGCGAGGACCGCGGTGTAGAAAGGGTGGCGATCGGGGGGTCGACGCAGGGCGGGTTGTACCGCGTGGTGCGCGACCCCGATGCGCCCGTGGGCACCGCCGGCACCACCCGCCGCCCCGCCGAGCCGTACGGACCCGACCAGTGGAAGCTCCTCGCGCCCGTGGTGGAGGCGTGCGACCCGCGCACCATCGCGGTGAACGTGTCGGCGACGCACGCGTTCTCGGACGGGCTGACGGTGGGCGAGTGGGAGGCGCTGCAGAGTGCGCTCCCGCCCCGCTTCCGCGAGCGCGTGGTGCGCCGCGAGCTGCTTCCGCTGCAGCTCATCGAAGAGCGGCTGCCCGAGCAGCTCGCGCGGTACGTGGAGATGCAGCGCGTGGTGCACGACATCATCTCCACCGCGTTTTCCGAGCGGGTGATCCGGCCGGGCGAGACGCGGGCCGAGGACGTGGTGTGGTGGATGCGGCAGCGGGTGAACGACCTGGGGCTCGGCACCTGGTTCCAGCCCAGCGTCGACGTGCAGCGCGCCGGGGTGGAGATGGGCGACTCCGCCAACCCGGTCATCCGCCGCGGCGACGTGCTGCACTGCGACTTCGGGATCACGGCGCTCGGGCTGAACACGGACACGCAGCACATGGGCTACGTCCTGCGCCCCGGCGAGACGGACGCCCCCGCGGGCCTGCGCGCCGCCCTCGCGCGCGGCAATCGCCTGCAGGACCTGCTGCTGGAGGAGATGCGCCCCGGCCGCACGGGCAACCAGGTGCTCGCGGCCACCCGCGCACGCATGAGCTCGGAGGGGATCGACGGCACCATCTACACGCACCCCATCGGCGCGCACGGCCACGGCGCGGGCCCGCTCATCGGGCTGTGGGACCGCCAGGAGGGCGTGCCCGGCCGCGGCGACGTAGCGCTGCGCCCCAACAGCTGGTTCAGCATCGAGCTCCAGGCCACCACGCCGGTGCCCGAGTGGAACGGCCAGCCCGTGCGCATGGGGCTGGAGGAGGAGGCGCGGCTGGATGAGGCCGGCGCGCGCCACTGGGTGCTGCGGCGGCAGGAGCGGTTCCATCTGGTGAAGTAGGTGTCACGGCGGGGCGAGGCCGCGCGTTTGCTCGTACCCGGAAGTACGCTGGACACCAGAATGAGGAGGCACACGTGACCGGATCGCCTCGTTCGCTTCCGCCGCGAGCCCTCGCGGGCGCGCTCCTGCTTCTCGCCGCGTCGTGCGGGATCCTCGACCCGGATCCGGTGAGAGTCCGCGTGAGAAACTCCACCGGCCACGACTTGGAAGCGATCAAAGTGATGGCCCCGAGGACGTCGGAGCGGTTTGGAAGCCTCGAGGCGGGGAAGACCTCCCGCTACCACGCCGCCAATCGGGCCTACATCTTCCCCTACGTCGAGGCGCTCCTCGACGGAACGGTGGTCCGCCAGCAGCCGAGGGACTTCATGGGCGAGGAACCCATGGAGCCGGGCACGTACACCTATGAGCTGAGGCTGAGCTCGACGCAGCCGTACTTCCTGCACGCCACCGTCATCCGCGAGTGACGGCTCGGGCCGAGTCCCCCGCTTCCAACCTTTCCGCGCAGCCCGGCATCAGAAGGAGGTCCGCAGTCCCGCGACCTCCAACGCCGCCCTCCGATGCGACCCTCGTTCCCGCTCCGATTCGCCACCCTCGCCCTCGCCGGAGCGCTCGCCGCGCCGGCGGCGGCGCAGAACGCCGTGCAGGCGTCCAACACCACCGCCGTGGCGCACGACAAGCCCGTGCCCAACGTGCAGGCCGCGCCCAGGTCGGAGGCGATCGTGCTGGACGGGGTGCTCAACGAGGGGATCTGGAGCACGGCGTCCGTGGCGGGGGACTTCCGCCAGCAGGAGCCGAAGGAGGGGGAGCCCGCCACGCAGCGGACCGAGGTGCGTTTCGCCTTCGACGACGAGGCGCTCTACGTGGGCGCGCGGATGCGGGACACGCTGGGCGCGGCGGGGGTGCGCACCCGCCTCGCCCGCCGCGACCAGAACCCGGAGGGCGACTACATCCAGCTCGTCTTCGACACCTTCCACGACCACACCGGCCGCACCGTCTTCCAGATCAACCCGTCCGGCGTGAAGTACGACGCGGGGCAGGCATCGCCCTCCGCCGACCCGTCGTGGGACCCCATCTGGCAGGCGGCCACCAAGGTGGATTCCGCCGGTTGGACGGCCGAGCTGCGCATCCCCTGGGCGCAGCTCCGCTTCTCGCGCGAGGCGCAGCAGACGTGGGGGATGCAGATCTGGCGCTACGTGGAGCGGCTCAACGAGCTCTCCATGTGGTCGTTCTGGGGGCGGCAGGAGGCGGGCGGGCCGCAGCGCTTCGGGCACCTGGAGGGGATGCGTATCGACAAGCGGCCGCGCGGCGTGGAGCTGATGCCGTACGCCGTGGCGCGCGCATCGTACGTGCGCCCCACGCAGCCGGGGAGCCCGTTCCAGGACGCCAGCGCCTACGACACGCGCATCGGCGGCGACGTACGGATGCTGCTGGGATCGAACCTGACCCTCTCCGCCACCATCAACCCGGACTTCGGTCAGGTGGAGCAGGACCCGGCGGTGGTGAACCTTTCCGCCTTCGAAAGCTACTTCGACGAGAAGCGCCCCTTCTTCGTGGAAGGGAGCGGGCTGCTCTCCTTCGGTGGGCTCAACTGCTTCAACTGCAGCAACGTGGAAGGGATGTCGCTCTTCTACTCGCGGCGCATCGGGCGTGCGCCGCAGGGGGCGCTTCCCGGCGGGCTCGACTTCGCGGAAACGCCGCGCAACACGCGCATGCTGGGCGCCGCCAAGCTCACCGGGCGCACGGGCGGCGGGTGGCAGCTCGGCGCGCTGGAGGCGGTGACGGCGCGCGAGCTGGCCCAGGTGCAGACCACGGACGGCACGCGCGACGAGGTCGCCGTGGAGCCGTTCACCAACTACGCGCTGGCCCGCGCGCGCCGCACCACGAAGGCTGGACGCTACACCTGGGGCGTGATCGGCACCTCCGTCATCCGCCGCTTCGGCTCGGGCGACGACGCGCTGCGCGACCGCGTCCCCTCGCACGCCGAGACGGTGGGCGCCGACTGGAACCTGTACTCCGCGGGGCAGAAGTACCGGCTGATGGGGAACTTCGCCCTCTCCAACGTGCAGGGTGATTCGCTCGCCATCGGCCGGCTGCAGCGCTCCAGCGCGCGCTACTTCGACCGGCCGGACCGGGTGAGCGGCGGCAACGGCATCTTCTCCGACGAGTACGACCTCGGGGTCACGGCGATGCGCGGCTTCGGCGGCTACGCGCGCGCTTCCAAGGAGACCGGGAACTGGCTGTGGGAGACGGGGCTCAACTACCGCAGCCCGGGGTTCGAGGTCAACGACATGGCCTTCATGAACCGCGCGGACTACGTGTGGATGAACGCCAACCTGCTGCGCCAGTGGAACAAGCCGGGCTCGTGGTACCGCCGGCTGACCTGGATCGGCGGCGGGCAGCAGCAGTACAACTTCGACGGCGACCGCACCGACCTGCAGGCGGCCTCGTACGTCGGCGGGCAGTTCCTCAACTACTGGAACTGGAGCGCCTACCTCCAGTACCGGCCGGGCGTGTACGACGACCGCGTGACGCGCGGCGCCGGCGTCGTGCGGCGTCCGACGGACTGGTTCAGCTTCGTGAACCTGAGCACCGACAACCGCAAGCCGCTGGTGCTGTCGCTGAACCCGTCGTGGAGCGGGAACGAGGAGGGCTCGCGCTCGTTCAACGCATCGGGGAGCGCGCGCTTCAAGCCGGCCAGCAACGTGCAGATCACGGTGGGTCCGTCGTTCACCACCAGCCACAGCACCGCGCAGTTCGTCCGCCGCTTCGACGACCCGAGCGCCACCCAGTTCTTTGGCCGCCGCGCCGTCTTCGCGGAGATCGACCAGCGCACCCTTTCGCTGAACACGCGCCTCAACTGGACCTTCACCCCGGACCTCACGCTGGAGCTGTTCGCGCAGCCCTTCGTGGCCACGGGCGACTACGAGTCGTTCAAGGAGTTCGTGCGCCCGCGCGAGCTGGAGAAGCACGAGTTCGACGCGGCGCAGCTCACGCCCGTGACGAACGACGGGCGGGTGACTTCCTACACGCTCGACCCGGACCGCAACCCGGCCACGGCGAACTTCTCCTTCGGCAATCCGGACTTCAACGTGCGCTCGCTGCGCGGGAGCGCGGTGCTGCGCTGGGAGTACCGCCCGGGCTCCACGCTGTTCTTCGTGTGGCAGCAGGAGCGCAGCGGCGCCGCCGGCTACGGCGACTTCGCCTTCGACCGGGACGCCACGGCCGTTTTCCGCCAGCACCCGGACAACATCTTCGTGATCAAGGCGAGCTACTGGATGGGGCGGTAGGCCCCCTCCCCCGCTCGTGAACTCGCGGCCCCTCCCCCAAACTGCGGGGGAGGGGCGGTTGGCGTGCATGGGTGCGCGGGGAGCATGGGGCGGGGCCGCGCGGGGCACGGGCAGCCACGCGGGGCGGCCCCTACAAGGTTGGGGCGGAGGGGCGCGATGGTTGGCGCTGCGGTGAGGGTGGGCAGACACGCAGGTCTGCCCCTACGGGTTTCGGTGCGCGGCGGCAGGCGACGGAGCAGGGGCGGGCACGGGCGCGATGAATCGCAGCCCCTACGGGACCTGTGCGGCGGACAGGGTGTTCTCCCCCTCACCCGCCCTGCGCCCCCGCAGGCGGGGGAGGGGGCCGGGGGGAGGGGGCCCAACCTCCGCGGCAGGTTGTTTGCGCGGAGCTCCTCCGCGTACGTTGTGCCTGCGCCGATTTCCCTCAGCCGAGCCGTCATGCCCGGATTCGAAGTCCTTCTCGCCGGCCGTACCCTGGGTGAGCGCTACCGCGTGGACGCGGTGGTGGGCCGGGGCGGGATGGGCGCCGTCTTCCGGGCCACCGACCTGCGGCTCGATCGCGCCGTCGCCGTCAAGGTCGTGACCGTGGAGGACGACGCGGAGGGACGCGCCCGCGCCCGCTTCCTGCGCGAGGCGCAGGCGGCCGCGCGCATCCGCCATCCGCACGTCGTGGGGGTGTACGACTTCGGCACCGATGCCACGCTGGGGCTGGACTTCCTGGTTATGGAGCTGCTGGAGGGCGAGGACCTGTCGCGCCGCCTGGCCCGCGACACCGTGCTGGCGCCCGACGAGGCGGCGACGGTCTTCCGGCAGGCGGCGGAGGGGCTCGCGGCCGGGCACCGCATGGGGCTGGTGCACCGCGACGTGAAGCCGGGCAACGTCTTCCTGGTGAGCGGGCGCGCCACGCACGCCATGCTGCTGGACTACGGCGTGGCGCAGATGGAGATGGACGACACCGAGACGCGCACGCACCTCACCCGCATGGGGAAGCAGCCGCTCTCCCCCGCCTACGCGTCGCCTGAGCAGATCCGCGGCGAGGGGGCGCTGACGCCCGCCAGCGACGTCTTCTCGCTGGGGATCACGATGTACCGCGCCGCCACCGGAGCCCCGCCCTTCAGCGCCGCCGACCTGGAGCGGATGGCGGCCGGCGCCGACGTGCCGCTGGTGCCGCCGCGCGAGCGGGTGCCGGAGCTGGACCCCGCCATGGCCGCGGCGCTGGAGCATGCCCTCCAGCCCGACCCTCTCGCCCGCCCCGCCGACGCCGACGCCCTCCTGGCGCTGATGCACGGCGGGGATGCGCCCCCCGTTCGCCGCCCCGCCTTCGTCCCCACCGCCGTCGCGGCGCCGACGGTGGCGATGCCCGTTGCCCCGCCGCCGCCGCTGCCGGCTACGCCTCCGCCGCCCGCGCCGCGCCCCGCCCGCGTGGGCCGCGCGGTGGCCATCGGGGGGATGCTGGCGCTGGTCGGCGGCGCCGTCGTGTACGGTGTCGGCGGGATGGGGGGCGGCGCCCCGGCCCCCGCCGCGCCCGACTCCGCCGCCGTCGCGCGTACGGACAGCGCCCCGCCCGACAGCGTGCAGGTGGACACGCAGCAGACGACGCTCGGGGAGCCGGAGCCCGAGCCTGTCCCGCCGTTCACGGACACCGCGGCCGCCGCCGAGGAGTTGCCTCCTGCGCCGGCGGACGAGAACCCGGTGTACGACGTCGGCTCGCTCGACGAAACCCCCGAGCTGCGCAACCGCCGCGACGTGGAGCGCGCGGCTCGGCGCAGCTATCCGCCCTTCCTGCGCGATGCCGGGGTGTCGGGCGACGTGATCGTCTCGTTCGTCATCGGCCAGGACGGCAACGTGGAGCCCGGGACGATCCAGATCGTCAACGACGTGAACCCCGCCTTCGCCGACGCCGCGCGCGAGGTCGCGGCGCGGATGCGCTTCACCCCCGGCAGAATTCGCGGCGAGCCGGTGCGTGCGCAGGCGCAGGTGCCCATCAACTTCCGCGCGGAAGACTGACCGCGCACCGACAGGAGAACGAAGTGGAATACCGCGCGCTGGGAAGGTCCGGGCTGCGGGTCAGCGAGATCTCGCTGGGCTCGTGGCTCACCTACGGAAGGACCGTCGAGGACGACGTGACGCGCGCCTGCATCCTGCGCGCGTACGAGCTGGGGATCAACCTCTTCGACACCGCCAACGTCTACCACACCGGCGCCGCGGAGGAGTCGCTGGGCCGCGTCATCCGCGAGCTTCCGCGCGCCGACCTGGTGATCGCCACCAAGGTGTTCTTCCCCATGGGCCAGGGGCCCAACGATCGCGGGCTGGGCCGCAAGCACGTGACGGAGGAGTGCCACGCATCGCTGCGCCGCCTGGGCGTGGAGTACATCGACCTCTACCAGTGCCACCGCTTCGACCCCGACGTACCCGTCGACGAGACGTTGCGCGCGCTGGAGGATCTGGTGCAGGCCGGAAAGGTGCTCTACCTGGGCGTCAGCCAGTGGTCGGGCGAGCAGATCCGCGACGCGGTGGGGATGCAGGAGCGCATGGGATGGCACCGCATGATCTCCAACCAGCCGCAGTACAACATGCTGGTGAGGACCATCGAAGACGACGCGATCCCCGCGTCCGAGGAGGCGGGCGTCGGGCAGATCGTGTGGTCGCCGCTCGCGCAGGGCGTGCTCACGGGCAAGTACCGCCCCGGCGCCCCCCTCCCCGAGAACACGCGCGGCGCCGACCCGTCGTCCAACTCCTTCATGGAGCCGCTCCTCCAGCCGCCTGTCCTGGAGGCCGTGGAGCGCCTGCGGCCCATCGCCGACGAGGCGGGGATCGGGCTTGCGCAGCTCGCCCTGGCCTGGGTGCTCCGCCAGCCGAACGTGGCGAGCGCCATCGTCGGCGCCACGCGCGTGGAGCAGGTGGAGACCAACGCCGCCGCCGCCGGCATCCGCCTGGACCCCGACGCCCTCCGCCGTATCGACGAAGCGCTGGCGGAGGTGGTGCGCAGGTAGCAGGCGTAGAGGAAGCTGGATTCTCCCGGTTTGTCTCACGCGGAGGCGCGGAGACGCAGAGAGAACAACAGAAAAAAGCTCACACAGAGGCCACAGAAGGAACTGAAAGCCACAGAGAAACCTTTTGCGGTTCTCTCTGTGTCTCTGTGTCTCTGTGTGAGCCATGCAGTTGCAGTTCGCCTCTGCGTCTCTGCGCCTCTGCGTGAGACTTCCGATCCCGGCTTTGCACGAAAGAGAAGAGGCGCGGAGATCACTCTCCGCGCCTCCCTGTGCGCTCAGCCGGACTGCCCGTCCGAGGGCCCGTCGCGGGGCGGGGTGGCTCCGGGGAGGGGCGCGTTGGAGCCAACGGCGCCGGGGCGCGGGGCGGGGGGTCCGCCGGGGCGCGGCTGCGGCGGGCCGAAGCTCATCGCCTCCAGGCGCTGGACCTTGCCGTTGAGGCGCCCCACCAGGATGCGAGTGGCGCGCAGGTCGTGGTTGGACTCGATCAGCATCAGCGCCAGGTCGCCGGCGCCCCACAGCAGGGCGCCCAGCACGATCATCTGCGTCGCGTTCACCAGCAGCGTGGGAACGGCGTTGAGGCCCGCGCGCCAGATCTGGAGCACCACCTCCGCGATCAGCAGGAGGAGGATCAGCAGCGCCAGCACCTTGAAGAGGCGCGCCACGTAGCGCAGCCCCGCGTGCGGCTCCATGTCGTCGTCGCGCACCCCCGCCAGGTCCGGGGTGGGGTCGTTGGGACCGCTCGTCCGGCGGTTCTCTCGGGCTGCTTCAGTGCGCGGGTCGGCCACGGTGCGCTCCTTCGGGCATTGTGATTGGGTGCAAGACGGTCTACCAGCGCGCGCGGTTGCCGCGCGTGTCGATGTGCACCATCCCCTTGTGCCCGCCCGTGGGCGGGTAGTAGTGCATCCCACCCACCAGGCTGGGGTACTTCTGCTCCACCCGGTCCACGGCCGCGCCGATGATGCGGGCGTCCTTGAGGTTGATGGCCCCGTCGCCGTTCAGGTCGTCCATGATGCCGTTGCGGTCGTTGTCCACCGCGATGTCCATGGCGTCGCCGTACATGTGGCGGCTGAGCTGCCCGCGCCCCGCGGTGCTCCCCCCGCTGGCGTTGTACCACGGGCTGCGGAAGCCGCTCACCGCGAAGAGGTTGTCCACCGGGTGCCCCATCGCCTCCAATTCCTTCACCACCAGCTCGATCTTGTCCAGGTTCTGCGGGTCCACCACCACGTACTTGGGCCAGATGTTCTCCTGCAGCTTGGTGATGTAATCCTTGAGCTGGATGTGCTCGCTGAGGAAAATGTCCTTGTTCTGCGGCGTCACCTCGATCATCCCCTTTGGGGTCTGGTAGATCGGGTTGGCGGGGCAGCGTCCCACCTCGCAGGGCCAGTTGCCGATCTTGTAGCGGCCCACGCTGCCGCCCTTTTTGACCGACATGGGGACCATGCGGATGACCTGCAGGTTCGGCACAGGCTCCGCCAGCCGCCCGGCCCGCAGCACGACGTTGGAGATGCTTCCGCCCAGCCGTCCGGCGATCTCGTTGGCCAGCGTGGGCTCGGCGCCGGCGTGCGGCGCGGGGAGGTCGGGCTTCTCGCCCGGCTCCAGGATCTGCGCGTACACGGCGCCGCTGAACCCGCGCAGGCTTGGGTCCAGGGTGGCCGCGTAGGAGCGCGCGGACCGCCTCAGCAGCTCGGCCGTCAGCGCGGGCGCGATCCCCTCGCTCCCCAGCCGCTCGGCGATGGTGGGCGGGGCGTTGGGGTCGTCGAAGGCGGATCCGGACCCCAGCACCGGCGTGTCCAAGCCGTCGGTGACGGGGCGCGGGTTGGAAAGGCGCAGCACGATGGTGTACGCCCAGCCCGCCACGAAGAGGAGCACGAGCAGGTTGAGCGCGAGGCTCACCCGCCGCTCCTGCCGCGGCGAGAGCCCGGCGCGCTCCCAGCGCGAGCGGGGCTCGCGCACGAGCGGAAAGAGGAAGTGGTCGTCGGCGTAGTGCATGGTGGGCGGGGTGATTCAACGTCCGTGCCGCGGGGGTGGCGAACCGGGACCGTGGCGAAGTCCTTGCACCTCCGCCCATCCCCGCGGCCGCGCGCCGCCGACGGCGAACCAACACCACGGGGGTGCACGATGGAGAACGATCCGCGACCGCTCACCGAGCGGGAACTGCGTGACACGGAGGAGCGCGCGCAGCAGCTGGCCGACGACGCCCGGGGCGACGCCGACCTTCACCGGCACGGCGCGGAGCAGGCTTTGGCGCCCGGGAGTTACCCTGAAGGCCTGGGCGTGCATGACTCTCCCGCCGTCCACCGCGCCGACCACGTGCGCCGCGAGGACGACGTGCGCACCGCCGACCGCCAGGAAGAGCTCGCCGAGACGCAGGCGCGCACCGCCG
>DASVTZ010000189.1 GCA_036387335.1 Longimicrobium sp. | reverse complement strand
GGGGGGGGGGGGGGGCCCCTTTCGCCCCCTCCCCCGGGCAGTTTCGGGGGTGGGGGATGCGTCGCGGAGCGACGCTGGGGGTGAGGGCCCCTCCTACAACCCCGCGATCTCCCCGCGCACCGCCTCGATCATCGCCAGCTTCTCCTGGCGGTGCATGAACGAGCTGTCGAAGCCCATCAGCGCGATCTCCACCAGCTCGTCCCAGGTGAAGCCGAGGTACTGGTGCGCGCGCCAGTATTCCTCGGTCATCGTGGTGGCGCTCATCAGGCGGTTGTCGGTGTTCAGGCTCAGGACGATGCCGGCGTCGTAGTACTGGCGGAGCGGGTGCGTCTCGAACGAGGCGACCGCGCGCGTCTGCACGTTGGAGGTCAGGCAGATCTCGATGGGGACACGGAAGTCGTTCACGTAGCGCATCAGGTCCGGGTCCTCGAAGAGGCGCGTGCCGTGGCCGATGCGGTGCGCGTTGCAGTAGTGCAGCGCCTGGTGGATGCTCTCCGGGCCGTACGCCTCGCCGGCGTGGATGGTGGCCGCCATGTTCTTGTTGATGACGGTGTAGAAGGCGTCCTTGTGCTTCTTGGCGGGGTAGTTGTACTCCGCCCCCGCCAGGTCGAACGCCACCACGCCGCGATCCTTGTACGCCACCGTCAGGTCCGCCAGGTCGCGCGAAGTCTCCGGCTCCATGTTGCGGATGCCGCAGATGATGATCTCGGTGCGGATGCCGAAGTCCTGCTCGGCGCGCTTGAGCCCGCGCAACGGCGCCTCCACCGCCTCGGTGAGCGGAAGGCCCTCCTGCGTGTTGAGAATCGGTGAGTAGCGGATCTCCGCGTAGCGCACGTTCTCCTTCGCCAGGTCCTCGGCCAGCTCGTAGGCGATGCGCTCCAGGGCGTCGCCGGTCTGCATCACGGAGAGGGTGATGGCGAAGCGCTCCAGGTACTCGACGAGGTTGCGCGCGTCCTGCACGTGCATGTAGTCGCGCAGGGCGTCCGCGTCGTGCGCGGGCATCTTCTTGTTGTACTCCGCCGCGAGCTCCAGCATCGTCTCGGGGCGCAGCGATCCGTCCAGGTGCACGTGCAGCTCCGCCTTGGGCAGGCGGTGCAGCAGGTCTCGGGTGACTTCCATGGTCCTCGCCGGGCTGCGGGTTGCGGGGGGCGGATGCGCGAACGGGTGGCCCACGTTGCCGTGCACCACCCGCGCCTCACTGTGCCGCCCCCGCCGACATTCTACATCCAGGGCCGTGCCTGCGCCACCTCCGCGCGGGTCAGCACCACCTTGTTGCGCCGCGCGCGCGTGAGGGTGTGGTTCTCGAACAGCTTCACCAGCACCACTCCCGCCACGAACCCGCCCACGTGCGCCCACACCGCCACGCCGCCCTCCTCCCCCGCCTCGGCGCCGAGATCCACGTACGCCATGAAGAGCTGCAGCGCGAACCAGTACATCAGAAAGAACATCGCGCGCAGGTTGAAGAAGAAGATCGGCGGCAGCCACGTCCGCACCCGCGCGTGGGGATAGAGGACGATGTAGGCGCCCATCACCCCGCTGATGGCGCCGCTGGCCCCCACCGCCGGCAGCTCGCTCCCCACGTTGAAGTAGATGTGCGCCGCCGCCGCCACCGCCCCGCACAGCAGGTAGAAGACGAGGAAGCGCAGGTGCCCCATGGAGTCCTCGATGTTGTTCCCGAAGACCCACAGAAAGAGCATGTTCCCCAGGATGTGCTCCCAGCTTCCGTGCATGAACATGGCGGTGAGGATCGTCCCCGTGGTCAGCCCCTCCGGCGCGCAGCGGGCCGTGATCTCGCACGGGATGGTGCCGAAGTGGAGCACCGACGCCTGCAGCGCCTGCGACGTCCCCGCGCCCTGGAGCTGGAACCAGGCGAACGCGTTCAGCAGGATCAGCCCCACCGTCACGATGGGGCGCAGCTCGGTGGGGTTTTCGTCGCTGATGGGGATCACGCGCGGCTCCGGTCGGGGTGCGGGGGCGGGCCGTGCAAGCGCGGCGCCAGCATCCGGCGGGCCGCTGTCCGGTTTTGGGACCGCCGCATCCCGCAGGTGGACACCGGGGGCGGGGCATCGCGGCGCAAGCGGTTGTGCCGCATCGCGTTGGGGCGGGAGGGCCGGCGGCGCGGGCGTTGCCCTGTAGAGGGCCCAGCGTCACTCCAACTCCCTCCCGCGGGACTCTACATGTTTCTGAACGCTCGTGCCTGGGCCGCCGACCTGATCCGTGACGTGCTCTACGGCCTGCGCCAGCACGCCCGGCGGCCCGGCTTCGCCACGGTATCCATCCTTACGCTGGGCCTCGGCGTCGGCGCGACGACGGCCATCTTCAGCGTGGTGAACGGCGTGCTCCTGAAGCCGCTCCCCTTTTCCGAGCCCGAGCGCCTGGTGGGCGTCCACCACCAGGGATACGGGCAGGGGCCCGGTACCTTCTTTACCTACCGCGACCACAACCGCACCTTCGAGGCGCTGGGCGCGTGGGAGGCGAACGAGGTGTCGATCACCGGCGGAGCCGAGCCGGAGCGGGTCGAGGCGCTCGCCGTCACCGCGGGGACGCTTCCGCTGCTGGGCGTGAAGCCGGCGCTGGGCCGCGTCTTCACCCGCGAAGACGATGCGCCCGGCAGCCCGCTGCGCGTGGTGCTCACCCACGGCTACTGGCGGCGCGCCCTCGGCGGCGATCCCGCGGTCGTCGGCCGCACCATCCGGGTCGACAGCAGCGTCGCCGAGGTGATCGGCGTCCTTCCCGAGAGCTTCCGCTTCCTGCGTAGGCACCCCGCCGTCGTGCTGCCGATGCGCCTCGATCCCGCCGACGAGTCCGCCTTCGACTTCGCGGCGGTCGCGCGGCTCAAGCCCGGCGTCACGGTGGAGCAGGCGAACGCCGACGTCGCGCGCATGATCCCGCTCCTCCCCGCGCAGTACCGTCCCTTCGGACTGCGGCCCGACGTGCGCCCGCTCGTCCGCGACGTGGTCGGCGGGGTGGACCGGCCGCTCTGGATCCTGCTGGGGAGCGTCGCGGTCGTCTTCCTCATCGCCTGCGCCAACGTCGCCAACCTGTTCCTGGTGCGGGCGGAGGGACGCCAGCAGGAGCTCGCCGTGCGTGCCGCGCTGGGCGCGGGGCGCGGGCGCGTCGCGCGGCAGCTGCTCTCGGAGAGCCTGGTGATCGGGGTGGGAGGCGGGGTGGCGGGGCTGTTCCTGGCGCACGCGGGGACCCGCCTGCTGCGCCGCATCGCGCCCGCCGAGCTGCCGCGGGTGGAGGAGATCGGAATCGACCCCGTCGTCCTGCTCTTCGCCGTCGTGGTCTCGCTCGCGGCGGGGGTCTGCTGCGGGCTCGTCCCCGTCGCGCGGCTGGGGACGGACGACGCGAGCCGGCTGAGGGAAGGAGGCCGCGCCGCCAGCGACGGGCCCGGCCGCAACCGCCTCCGCAGCCGGCTGGTGGTGGCCGAGGTGGCGCTGACCATGATGCTGCTGATCGCATCCGGCCTGATGATCCGCACCTTCGTCGCGATGCGGCAGGTGGAGCCCGGCTTCGCGGCTCCGCGCGAGGTGCAGAGCTTCCAGGTGCCGCTCCCGCTGGAGAGCGGAGACACCGGTGCCGTCGCCCGCACCTTCCGGCAGATCTCGGAGCGCGCGGCCGCGATCCCAGGCGTGAAGTCGGTGGGCTTCGCATCGTCTGTCACCATGGATGGCGAGGACAACACGAACCCGCTCTACGTGGAGGGCGTCGCGACGCCGGCCGGGGAGCTTCCGCCGCTGCGCCGCTTCAAGGCCGTGGGTCCGGGCTACCACGAGACGATGGGGAACCCCGTCGTGGCGGGCCGCCCCATCTCCTGGGACGACATCCACCAGGGTCGTCAGGCCGTGGTGATCTCGGCCAACCTGGCGCGCGCGTACTGGGGCGATGCCGCGCGCGCCATCGGCAAACGGGTGCGCAACGACCCCGCGTCGCCCTGGCAGGAGGTCGTCGGGGTGGTGGGGGACGAGCGGGACGACGGCGTCGACCGGCCGGCGACCGCCATCGTGTACTGGCCGCTGATGCACAACAGCTACGGGAGCAGCGAGATGGTGTTCGTGGTGCGCTCGCCCCGCGCGGGGACGCAGGCCCTGATTCAGGAGCTCCGGCAGGCGGTCCGCGCGGTCGACCCGTCGCTCCCCATCGCCAGGGTGGAGACGCTGGAGCAGATCCGCGCGGGCTCCATGGCGCGCACCTCGTTCATGATGGTGATGCTGGGGATCGCCGCCGCGGTCGCGCTCGTCCTGGGGGTGGTCGGCATCTACGCCGTGATCGCCTACATCGCGGCGCAGCGGACGCGCGAGGTGGGCACCCGCATCGCCCTTGGCGCCAGCGCGGGCGACGTGCGGCGGCTCTTCCTGCGCCAGGGGCTCACCATGACGCTGGCGGGGATCGGCATCGGCATCGCGGGCGCGCTGATGCTGACCCGGCTGATCTCCGCGCACCTGTTCGGCGTCGGCCCCATGGACCCGCTGACCTACGCCGCGGTCGCGCTCGGCCTCACCGGCGTCGCGCTGTTAGCCTCGTACCTCCCCGCGCGCCGCGCCGCCCGCGTGGACCCGGTGGTCACGCTGCGGGCGGGCGGCTGAAGCCTCCGCGGTAAGCTGAAGGGGGCACGGAGATGATGTTGGTCTCCGTGCCCCTTTGTCCGCATTGAGGCCGCCGGCGCACGCCAGTACGCGCCGGAGAGGCCAACGGAATCATCTTCAAATGTTTGTTTGACACGAAAAGAGCGTGCATTATATATGGCGGTGGGCCGCACCACGGAGGGGCCGATCCGCCGTCGCCTCGTATTTCCGGGAGCTTTTTTATGAAGGTCCTGCTCATCAACCCGCCCAACAACTACTACGACGCCTTCGAGCTGGCCCCGCCGCTGGGGCTCCTCTCGCTGGGCGCGGCGATCCGCGAGGAGGGGGCGGAGGTCGCCATCCTCGACTTCAACCTGCGCGCGACCGCGGACCACGCCTTCGTAGGGGACGGCTTCTACCGGCGCGCGCTCGCGCTGATCGCCGCGCACGCGCCGGACGTGGTCGGGCTGACGTCGATGGTGGTGAACTCGCACGTGGCGCTGGAGCTGGCCCGGCTCGTCAAGGAAGCGGACCCCGCGGTGCACCTGGTGCTCGGCGGAACCCACTTCTCGGCGATCGCGGAGGAAGTCCTCACCTTTTACCCGTGGGTCGACTTCGTAATCAAGGGCGAGGGCGAGCTGCCGGCGCGCGAGCTGGTGCGCACGCTTCGCGGCGGGGGGCGCCCAACGCACGCCGCGCCGGCGCCCGGCGTCGCCTTCCGCCACGGCGGGGAGGTGGTGGCGTCGCACACGCGAAAGCCGTTCGACTCCATGGACCAGCTTCCGGCCCCCGCGTACGACCTGGTGGACACCGCCGAGTACTTCCGCGTGAACCCCGACCGCGTGCTGGACTACGAGCCGGGGCGCGGCTGCATGTACAAGTGCTCGTTCTGCTACAGCCCGGTGCACTACGGCTCAGGCGGGCAGTCCAAGAGCATCGACCGCATGCTGGCCGACATGCAGCGGCTGCAGGACCTGGGCGCCGGCCACCTGTTCTTCGTGCAGGACAACTTCGTGAACAACACCCGCTTCGCCAAGGAGGCGTGCATCGCCATGGCGAACGCGGGGTTCACCCTCACGTGGAACTGCTATACGACTCTTCCTCAGATGACGGAGGAGATGATGCGGCTGCTGGGGGCCGCGGGGTGCACCAACGCCTTCACCGGCATCGACGCCGTCAACGAGGAGTGCCAGAAGGAGTACCTCAAGAAGTTCTACCGTGGGTGGGAGCCGCTGGAGCGCACGCTCCGCTACTCGGTGGCGAGCGGGGTCACCCCCACCTGCGCCTTCCTGGTGGAGAACCCGCAGAGCGGCGTCGACCGCATCAACCGCACCCTGGTCACCGCGCTCTTCGCGCGCTGCAACGGCGCGGGGCTTCGGCTCAACACCCTTACGCTCTACAACGGAACGCCCAGCGAGCAGGCGCACGGGGGCACCGTCACGTACTCCGAGCTCAAGCCGCGCCTCCTTCTGGACTGCCCGGACGTGGTGCAGGTGAACGACTACGCGCGCCAGCACCCGCGGCTCTTCCCCTTCCACAACACCCACCTGCCGCCGGACGTATGGGAGCGGTTCGCGAGCGGGATGCACGTGGCGTACACGCTCTTCCAGGCGTTTCCGCTCACGCTGTACCGGTGGGTCACGGAGGACGGCGGGTCGCTGTGGGAGATGATCGACGGGATCGCGCGTGCGGCGGGCGACCTGACGCAGCTTCAGCCGGACGAGCGCCGGCCGCTGGAGCGCGTGCTGTTCGCGCGCTGGTTCGATCGCCAGCCGCGCATGCAGCGCATCACCACCGAGACGTTCGAGCTGGAGCGGGCCGAGCTCAGCGTCCGCTGGGGCGCCGAGCGTCGCGCGTCGCTGCGCGTGGACGGCACCGCGCGGGAGGTGGTGGTACGTCCGCATGCCCTGGTGCGGCTGGGCTACGACGCGTCGGAGCTGCGCCGCTTCGAGCTTGGCGCCACGCCCGAGCGGGGCGCGCCGCGCGACGTGCTGGTGCAGCGCTCCCGCGGCGGGCTCGTACACCAGGAGATCGCCCCCGAAACGGCCCTCGCGGCCGCCTCGATTCGGCTGAACAACGGCAACCTGGTCGCGGATCTCCCTCCCGCGACCCTGGAGACGCTTGCCCTGGCCGGGCTCGTCTCCACGCCCGCCGCGGCGGCGTAGCGCCCGCGGCTCTTGCGGAGTGCATCGAGGGACCCGTCATCGACAGGAGGATGATCATGGCTCAGGGTCAGGAAGGGATCGCGCGCGGCCAGGAAGGCATCGCCCGTGGGCAGGAGGGAATCGCGCAGGAAGGCATAGCGCGCGGCCAGGAAAGCATCGCTCGCGGCCAGGAAGGGATCGCCCGCGGCCAGGAAGGTATCGCCCGGGGGCAGGAGGGCATCGCGCGCGGGCAGGAGGGCATCGCCCAGGAGGGGATCGCCCGTGCCAAGGGTATCGGGCAGGAGGGCATCGCGCAGGAAGGGATCGCGCGTGGGCAGGAGGGCATCGCCCAGGAAGGGATCGCCCGCGGTCAGGAAGGGATCGCGCGCGGGCAGGAGGGCATCGCCCAGGAGGGAATCGCCCGAGTCAAGGGTATCGTCCAGGAGAGCATCGCGCAGGAAGGGATCGCGCGTGGGCAGGAAGGGATCGCCCAGGAGGGAATCGCCCGGGTCAAGGGTATCGGCCAGGAGGGCATCGCGCAGGAAGGGATCGCGCGCGGCCAGGAGGGCATCGCCCAGGAGGGGATCGCCCGGGTGAAGGGCATCGGCCAGGAAGGCATCGCGCAGGAAGGGATCGCACGCGGGCAGGAAGGAATCGCCCAGGAGGGGATCGCCCGGGTCAAGGGCATCGGCCAGGAGAGCATCGCGCAGGAAGGGATCGCGCGTGGCCAGGAGGGGATTGCCCGCGGGTAGCCGACCGCCTCGGAAGG
>DASVTZ010000188.1 GCA_036387335.1 Longimicrobium sp. | reverse complement strand
GGTTGTCCCACGGCTTCTCCACGTAGTCGCGCGCGCCGCGCCGCATCGCCTCCACGGCGCTCTCCACGCTCCCCCACGCCGTCATCACCACGATGGGGAGCGACGGATCGGCCGCGTGGATCTGCGGAATCAGCTCCAGCCCCTCTTTGCCGGAGGTGGTGTCGCGGGCGTAGTTGAGATCCATCAGCACCACGTCCAGCTCCTTCTCCCGCGCGGCGGCCAGCGCGGACGCGGGGGAGGTGGCCGTCTCGATGCCGTACCCCGCGCCCTTCAGAAGGAGGCGCAGGGCCTGGAGGATGTCCGGCTGATCGTCGGCGATCAGGATGCGGGGCGGAGCGGTGGGAGCCATGGGGTGGACCGGATCAAGTGAGCGCGGCCGGCCCGGTTCGCGGGCCGGCCGCTGGATTCTAGCACCTGAGTGCGTGAGTGCGTTAGTGCGTAAGTGCGCTGTTGTCTCTCGCAGGGCCGCGATTCATCGCGCCCCTCCCCTGCGCCGCTCCGCCGCCCGCCCAACATCAATATCATCGTAGGGGCAGCCCCGTGTGGCTGCCCGTGCCCCGCGCCGCGCCAAACCCCGCCACCGCGCACCGGCCGCCGCGTGCGAGACCGCTTCAGCGGTCTTCCCGTGGTTCCAGCCGGGGTATTCATCCTCCGGTGTCGACGCGCGCCGGTGTTCATCCCCCGGCGTTCGTCCCCGGGCGTTCAGGCGCCGCCGGTGCTCACCGCAGGGACACATCGCCGGACGATACGTCGTACCGCATTACATCGGCCCACGATGCATCCGCCATCGACTGCTTACTGCGCTCCCCCCGCCCGCTCGAGCGCGATGCTGCCGCTGCCGGTGGAGATGCGCAGCGAGCGTCCGCCGCGGCCGATGGTGCCGTGCAGCCGGTGCGCGGTGATGCGGCCCGTGGTGCGCACCTCGAACTCGCTGCGCACCGACCCGCTCCCCGTGCTGGCCTGCAGCTCCGCCCCGAAGTCGCCGGGAAGGCGCAGGGTGATGTCGCCGTTTCCGCTGCTGAAGCTCAGGTCGCCCGTGGAGCGCAGCGAGGCCATCGTCACGTTGATGTCGCCGTTGCCGCTGGAGGCGCTGACCGGCCCGGCCGAGGTGGCCACGTCGATCCGCCCGTTGCCGGACGATGCGCGCACGGCGCCGCGCGCGCCCTGCACCTGGATCGTCCCGTTGCCAGAGGAGGCGCTCACCTCCGCGGCGCCGGGGCCCACCCGCACGTCGCCGTTGCCGGTGCTGGCGCGCACCCCCGCCGTGGCGCCGCTCACGTCCACGTCGCCCGTGCCGCTGCTGGCGGCCAGGAGCACGCCCGCGGGCACTTCCACCGTGAAGTCCGCGCGGGCGTGGCGATTCCCGCGATGCGAGTCGTCGCGGATCCCCTGCGCCGTGCAGGTGGCGCGCTCCGAGTACAGCGCGCAGATGGTCACGTTCTGCCCGTCGCGCACCAGCTCGAAGCGGATGCGCTCGTCGCCCTGCGCCCGGCGCACGCGGCCCCGCACGGTGGCCGTGCCTCCCTGCGCGCGGGTCACGTTCACGTCCCCCGCGCCGGTGGAGACGCGCAGGGTGGCGCCGGCCGGGATGGAGCCGCTCCAGTCGTAGCTGTCGCGCTGGGCTTCGAGAGGCGCCGCGGCCAGGAGGGCGAGGGCGAGGAGGGTCAGGTTTTTCACGGGCAGACTCCGTTGCGAAGAGGGTCGTATGTACGGCACGCCGGATAGGATGCTCGCCGGCGCGAAGTCGTTTGCATCACTCGCTGCGCAGCGCCACCATGGGGTCCACGCGGGCGGCGCGGCGCGCGGGAATCCAGCTCGCCAGGAGCGCGGCGCCGCTCAGAACCGCGAGAGCCAGCGCGAACGAGGTGGGGTCCACCGGCTCCACTTCGTAGAGGATGCTGCCGATGGCGCGCGTGGTGGCGAGCGCGACCGCCACGCCCAGCACGGCGCCGGCCGCGGCGAGCGCGCCGCCCTGCCGCAGCACCATCGCCACGATGCGGCGCGGGCCGGCACCGAGCGCGGCGCGGATCCCCATCTCGCGGCGGCGCTGCGTGACGGAGTACGAGACGACGCCGTACAGCCCCACCGCCGCCAGCGTGAGCGCCACCCCGCCGAACAGGGTGAAGAAGGTGGCGATCCAGCGCGCCTGGGCCAGCGACTCGGCCACGTTCTCGGACATGGGCGTCACCGTGGGCGCGGGCTGCCCGGGAGTCGCCTGCGCCAGCACGCGGCGCAGGGGCGCGACCAGCGAGGCCGGGTCGCCGGCGGCGCGCACGTGCAGCGTGAGGTACGAATACGTCTGCCGCGGCGAGCGGAAGTAGAGCGTGGGCGGCGCCTCGGCGGCGATGGCGGCGGCGCGCACGTCGCCGATCACGCCGGCCACGTGGAAGACGTCGTCGCCCATCTGGATGCGCTGGTCCACGGCGTCGCGGCCGGGCCAGTACTTGGCGGCGAGCGCGCGGTTCACCAGCACCCGATCCTCGTCGCCCGCCGGGCCGAAGGGACGCCCGCGCAGCAGGGGGATGCCCATGGTGCGCAGGTAGGCGTCGTCGATGGACATGATGGCGGCGCTGGGGTCCTCGCCCGGCGGCGGCGTGAAGCCCGGCACCTCGAAGGTGGACGACATGGACATCCCGGTGAGCGGCGCCATGTTCGCGAACGTCGCATCCTCCACCCCCGGCAGTGCGCGCACCCGGTCCAGCACCTCCTGCACGCGCGCGGCGGGGGGCGGCCCGAAGCTCTCCTTGCCCGGCTCGGCGAAGTTGACGCCCGCGGTGACGATCTTCTCCGCGTCGAAGCCGGGATCGACGTCGTTGAGCTTGCCGAGGGAGCGGAGGACGAGCCCCATCGCCACCACCAGCACCAGGGTGATGGAGACCTGGCCCACCACGAGCGCTCCCTGCACCGCCAGGCTGCGGGTGGCGCCCTGTGCCCCGCCGTCGCGCAGCGCCGTCAGCAGGTCGCGCGCGCCGGCCCCGATCACGGGCACCAGCCCGAACGCGATCCCCGCCACCACCGACACCCCCAGGGTGAACGCCAGCACGCGCGCGTCGAGCGAGGGCGACACCCGCGCCACCTCCGGGATGCGCGAGGCGAGCGACACGCCGGCCCACGCCAGCAGGAGCCCCGCGCCCCCGCCCATCAGCGCGAGCACCACGCTCTCGGTAAGGAGCTGGCGGGCGATGTGGCCGCGCCCCGCGCCCAGCGACGAGCGGATGGCGATCTCGCGGCGGCGCGAGGTGGCGCGCGCGAGCAGGAGGTTGGCCACGTTGGCGCAGGCGACCAGCAGCACCATCGCGACGACGGCCATCAGCAGGTACGCGGCACGCTCCCGCACCGCGCGCGTGTCCTGGTCCAGCGAAAGGCCGGCCACGTTCCCCGCGGGCACCACCCGGGACAGGCGGCCGGCGTTGGTCTCGGGATACGCGGCGGCCAGGCGGCGCGCGGTCAGGTCGGCGGCGAGCTGGGCGCGCTCCACCGTCACCCCCGGCTGCAGCCGGCCGAAGACGGTGGCGAACGACACCGAGCGGGTGTCCAGCGGGTTCATTTTGGGGTCCAGGAAGGCGGCGCGTGCGCGCAGCGGGACCCACACCTCCGCCGGGTTCTCGCCCCCCAGCGCGCGGAAGACGGTCTCGCTTCCCACCACCCCCACCACGCGGAAGGGGTGCCGGTTCAGGACGAGGGTCTTCCCCAGCACGCCGGGGTCGGCGTTCATGCGGGTGCGCCAGTACGATTCGCTCACCACCGCCACCGCGCCCGGGTCCTCCGCCCTGTCGTCGGAAGGGAGGAGGGTGCGCCCGCGGATCGCCTTCACCCCCAGGACGCGAAAGAAGTCGCCGCTGACGGCCGCTCCCCGCGCGCCCTCCACCGCGCCGGTACCCACGCGGAAGCCGCGCGTCTCGTGCGCCGCGAGCCCCGCGAACACCTCGCGGCGCGCGCGGTAGTCCTCGAAGTCGGGGATGGACCACGAGTAGCCCGGGCTCACCTCCCCCGTCTCCACGTTGCGGTTCATGGGGTGGAGGCGCACCAGCGCGCCGGGGTCCTCCACCGGCAGGGGGCGCAGCATCAGCGCGTCCACCACGCTGAACGCCGTCGCGTTGGCCCCGATCCCCAGCGCCAGCGTGAGCACGGCCGCGGCGGTGAAGCCGGGGGCGTTCCTCAGGGAGCGCAGGGCGTAGCGCAGGTTCGTCATGCGATCACTCCGAGCGAAGGGCGATCATGGGATCGACGCGTGCCGCGCGGCGGGCGGGGAGCCAGCTCGCCAGCACGGCGACGGAGGCCAGCAGGAGCGCCACGAGGGCGAAGGTGAGCGGGTCGCTGGGGCTCACCCCTTCCAGCAGCCCCGCCATCAGCCGGGTGACGGCGAGGGCGCCCGCGAGTCCGATCCCCACGCCGATCGCCGCGATGGTGAGCCCCTGCCCCACCACCATGCGCAGGACCTGCCCGGTGCGCGCCCCCAGCGCCATCCGCACGCCGATCTCGTGGACGCGCTGCGCGACCGCGTACGCCATCATCGCGTACACGCCGGTGACCGCCAGCAGGAGCGCGACGAAGCCGAACGAGGCGAACATCCCCCCGAAGAGCCGCTGCCTCCAGAGCGACTGCCCCGCGACCTCGGCCATCGTGTGCACGTCGGCCACCGCCACCCCCGGATCGATCTCGCGGATGGCGCGGCGCAACGCGGGCGCCAGCGCGGCTGCGTCGCCCGGGGTGCGCGCGACGAGCGCCATCGAGCGGCTTCCGTGGTCGCCCGCCGGAAAGTAGAGCTGCGGGCGCGGTGCATCGCCGCGATGCTGGCCGCTGATGTCCTCCACGACTCCGATGACGGTGCGCCAGTCGCCGCCGATACTCACGGTGTGGCCGAGCGCGCTCTGCCCCGGCCAGAAGCGCTCCGCCATCGAGCGGCTGACCACCACCACGGGCGCGCCGGCCGCGGCTTCCTGGGCGGTGAAGGGGCGCCCGGCGCGCAGCCGCAGCCCCATCGCCTCCGCGAATCCATCCGTCGTGCGCCGCACTTCGGCCTCCGTGCGATCGGAGCCGGGCACCTCGCGCCCGTCCACCATCACGCCGCTCGTGGAGGAGCCGCCGGAGAGGGGGAGCCAGTCCGCCATCCCCGCGCTGGCGACGCTGGGGAGCGGGCGCACGCGGTCCAGCACCTGGCTGAAGAACGCGGTGCGCGCAGCCTTGGTCTCGTAGCGCTCGCCGCTGATGGTGATGCGCATCGACACGGCGCCGTCGAGGCGGAAGCCGGGGTCGGCGGAGTTGAGGTGGACGAAGGAGCGCACCATGAGCAGCGCGCCCGTCAGCAGCACCGCCGCCAGGGCGAGCTGCCCCATCACCAGCGCCGACTGCAGCCGCCCGCGCCTCGCGCCGGTGGTGGAGCCGCGTCCGCCATCGCGCAGCACCCCCTGCAGGTCGCCCGAGGTGGCCCGCAGCGCCGGCGCCAGCCCGAAGAGCAGCCCGGTGCCCAGCGACACGCCGAGCACAAAGAGGAGCACGGTGCGGTCGATGTCGAACACCATCCAGAGCGGCGGCTGGAAGGGGAACGACGACATGATCAGCCGCAGCCCCCACATCGCCAGCCCGATCCCCAGCGCGCCGCCGAGCAGCGACACCAGCGCGCTCTCGGTGAGGAGCTGGCGCACGATGCGCCCTCTCCCCGCCCCGATCGCCACGCGCACGGCGATCTCGCGGCGCCGGGCGGCGGCGCGGGCCAGGAGGAGGTTGGCGACGTTGGAGCAGGCGATCAGGAGCACGAAGCCCACCGCGCCCATCATCACCAGGAGGGGTGCGCGCACCTCGCCGGACCAGCTCTCGCTGAAGTCGGTCGCGCGCACGCCGGTGCCCGCGTTCGTCTCGGGGTAGCGCCGCGCCAGCTCGCGCGAGACGGCGTCCAGCTCGGCGCGCGCCTGCTGGAGCGTGGCCCCCGGGCGCAGCCGCCCGATCACGGACATGTACCGGCTCCCGCGCTCCTCCTGGACTTCGGGGCGCAGCGGTGTCCAGAAGGTCTGGTTGTCCGGGAAGCCGAAGTTCTCTGGCATCACCCCGACGACCGTGTGCGGCACGCCGTCGAGCGACAGAGTGCTGCCGACGATGCGCGGGTCACGCTCGAAGCGCCGCTCCCACTCCTGGTGCGCGATCACCACGACGCGTGCCGCGCCGGGCTTCCCCTCCTCGGGAAGGAAGGTGCGCCCCAGCGCCGCCCGCGCCCCGAGCATGGAAAAGAGCCCGGCGCTCACCACCTCGCCGCTCACCTCTTCCGGCTCCGCGCCGCGCCCGGTGAGGATCATGCGGTCGTCGTAGTACGCCCCCATCGCCTGGAACGACGGGCTCCCCGCTTGCCAATCCACGAAGTTGGGATACGAGACGCTGCTCTCGTCTCCCGTCTTCTGGTGCAGCGTACGAAGCACCACGAGCCCATGTGGGTCCACGTGTGCCGGCGGGCGCAGCAGAATGGAGTTGACCACGCTGAACATCGCGGTGTTCACCCCGATTCCGAGCGCCAGCGTCGCCACCGCGACCAGCGCGAACCCAGGGCTGCGCCCCAGTGCGCGCATCGCGAAGCGAAGGTCCTGGAGGAGCGTGTCCATGGAAAAAAAGTGCGTTAGTGCGTTAGTGCGTGAGTGCGTTTGTGCGCACCGCGTAGGGGCGTCATTCATCACGCCCGTGCCCGACACTGCCCCACCGCCCGCCGTTACCCGCGCCACCCAGGAGCGAATGAATCCGCCGCTGTAACCACGCGAAGTCCGCCCGCGCGGACTCACGCGTCCCATCATTTGTCATCCTGAGCAAAGCGCCTCACCGGCGCCCGCCCGGGCTCGATCCTCTGGCGCGAAGCGAAGGATCTACTGCGCGTGCCGCTAGTTCCGCGCGGACGGCCACGTGGTGCGCGTGCGGGCTCCCTCAGGATGCCAAAGAGGAACGAGCGTCACCCGAGGTTTCTAACGCACTCACGCACTAACGCACTCACGCACTTCCGTTCATGCCGCCGCTTTCTCCCCCACCACCCACCCATCCGCCAGCTCGATCACCCGGTCGCCGGCAGCCGCATTCGCCTCGGAGTGCGTCACCTGGATGATGGTAGTCCCGGCGCGGTTCAGCTCGCGAAAGAGGTCCATGATCTCGCGGCCCTGCGACGAGTGCAGGTTGCCCGTGGGCTCGTCCGCCAGGATCAGCGACGGCTCGGCGATGATGGCGCGCGCGATTCCTACGAGCTGCTGCTGCCCGCCGGAAAGCTGGTTCGGGTACAGGTCCTTTTTGCCGACCATCTGGAAGCGGTCCAGCGTGTCGCCCACGCGCGCCGCCCGCTCCTTGCGCGGCACGTCGCGGTACGAGAGGGGGACCTCCAGGTTCTCGGCGACGGTGAGGTCGTCCAGGAGGTGGTACTGCTGGAAGACGAAGCCGATGTGGCGCCGTCCGAGCGCCGCGCGCTCCTTGGGCTTCATGGCGTGCACCGGCTCGCCGCTGAACCAGTACTCGCCGCTCCACGCCGCGTCGAACATCCCCAGAATGGCGAGGAGGGTGGACTTGCCGGCGCCCGACGGGCCCGTCACCGAGACGAACTCGCCGGGAGCGACGTCCAGGCTCACGTTGCGAAGGACGTACGTCTTCGCCGCACCCGCGGGGAAGGACTTCTCGACGTTTCGGAGGCGGATCATGGGAGAGCGTGGAGTTCGAAGGAGTGCAGCGGCGCCCGGAACGATCGCCCCGGACGCCATAATCAAGTGCGACAGCCATGCCCGGCGCAACACCGCCGTAAGTCACTGCGCCCCATCATCTTGGCGCGATGGAGACCCGCGCGCATGTCCGTGGGTGGGAAAGCGTCGTCCCAAAAACGGACACCCGGAACGCGCTACCTCGCGGCCCGCTCCGCGTCGGCCAGGAGCGCATCGAGAGCAGCGCGGTCCAGATAGCGTCCGTTCAGCACCACGCCTCGGATCTTTTGCGTGTTGCGGATGTCGTCGAGCGGGTTTGCGTCCAGGAGCACCAGGTCGGCGAGGCGGCCGGCGGCGACGGTGCCGAGCGAATCCGCCCTGCCCATGAAGCGCGCGGGGCGCAGGGTGGCGGCCTGGAGCGCCTGGAGCGGAGTGAAGCCCGCCATCTCCACCAGCAGCGCGAGCTCGTCGTGCGTGGAGAACCCGGGCACCACCAGCGGTGCGCCCGCATCGCTCCCCACCATCACCACCATCCCCTCCGCGGTCAGCTCGCGCAGGTTACGTACGTCGTCGCGGTACAACGCGCCCCAGTCCAGCGGCGTCTCGTATTTGCGCGTCTTCGCCTCGTCGCGCCAGCGCTGGAGGATGCTCGCGGGGAGGTAGCGCATCCGTGGATCGTCGCCGCTGGCCAGCACCAGGAGCGAGTCGCCGGAGAGGACGCGCCCGCGCCACGTCACCAGCGTCGGTACGATGGCGGTGCCGTTGGCGGCGAGCGCGCGGTACACCGAGTCGCGCCCGGTGCGCGACTCGGTGATCGCGGGAAAGAAGCCGTGCTCGAAGCTCGCCATCCCCGCCATCGAGGCTTCCACGGGCGACATTCCGCGGTTCATGTGCGCATAGACCGGGAGGCCGCGCTCGCCCGCCCGCTGCATGAGCGCGCGGAGCACCTCGGGCGCGGGGTAGTTGCGCACCTTGACGTGGTCCGCGCCGAGCCGCGCCACCGAGTCCACGAACGCGATCGCCTCCGCCGTCGTCGAGGGTCCGAACCGCGAGGCGAGCCAGGCGGTGTTCTGTCCCTCCCGCTCCTGCATCTGCCGTACGGCGGCGATCCAGCGCGGGCTCTCCACCACGGGCGAGGCGATCTTCATGCGCGGGCCCATGCGCTGCCCGGCCGCGATGCTGTCGCGCCACGCGCGCACCGTCGCGAAGTCGTCCGCGCCCATGTCGCGGATGCTGGTCACGCCGTTGGCCGCGTACAGCAGGAGGGAGCCCGGCCCGTTGCCGTACACGTGCGTGTGCATGTCCCACAGCCCCGGGATCAAGAACTTCCCGCTCGCGTCCACCACCCGCGTCCTCCTCCCCACGCGCACCGCCGTCCCCACCTCCCGAATCCTGTTCCCCGCGACGACCACCGTCCGGTCCGGCAGCAGCCTCCCCGTCTCCACATCCACCACCGTCGCGTGGGTAAAGGCAATCGGCGTGTCGAACGGCGCAGGCACCGCCGCCGGCCCGCACGCCACGAGGAACCCCAGGAGGATCGATCGAATCTTCGTCATGGTCACCCGTTTCGAGCCAACATGCCTTCCGTAGGGGCGCGATTCATCGCGCCCGTGCCCGCCCCCGCTCCACGCCCCGCCCCACGCACGCCAAATCCCGTAGGGGCGGCCCCGCGTGGCCGCCCGTGCTCGCCTCCACCCCGAAAAACGCAAAGGCGCAGAGATCCTCTCTCCACGCCTCCGCGTCTCCGCGTCTCCGCGTGAGCCCGCGGTTACTCCGACCGCAACGCGATCATCGGGTCCACCTTCGACGCGCGCCGTGCCGGGAACCAGCTCGCAAAGAGCGCCGCGCTCACGAGCAGAACCACCACCACGGCAAAGGTCGCGGGATCGGTGGGCGAGACGCCGTAGAGCTGGCTGCTGAGCACGCGCGTGAGCACCAGCGCCGCCACCAGGCCCGCCAGCACGCCCCACGCGGTCAGCCCCAGCGTCCACTTCATCACCATGCGCAGCACGGAGGGCGCCTCGGCCCCCAGCGCCATGCGAATGCCGATCTCGCGGGTGCGCCACGCCACCGTGTACGAGATGACGCCGTAGATCCCCAGCAGCGCCAGCCCAAGCGCCGCCGCCCCGAACACCGCCGTCAGGATCGCGAACATGCGCGGCTCCGCGATCGTGCCCGCCACCAGCTGCCGAAGCGTGGTCACGCCCACGATCGGCTGGTTCGGCGCCACCTCGTGGATGGCCGCCGTCACCGCGCCGGTCATCGCCGCGGGATCGCCCTGGGTGCGCACGAAGAGCTTGGTGGCGTTGCGGGAGAAGGGGCCGTTCATCGACACGTACATGGCCCCGCCCGGCTCCGCCGCCAGCCCCTCGGTGCGCACGTTGTCCGCCACCCCGATCACCGTCAGGTCGGCCTCGGCGGCCGCCAGGCGGAACGTCTTCCCCAGCGGGTCCTTCCCCGGCCACAGGCGCGTGGCGAGGGAGCGGTTGATGATCACGCTCAGCCGGTCGCCCTCCACGGAGTCGCTGAAGTCGCGCCCGCGCAGGAGGCGGATCCCCAGCGCGCGGAAGTACTCGGGGGTCACCATGAAGAGCCCCGCGTCGGGCTTCACCTCCACCCCCGGCTGGTCGTTGAGGGCAAAGCTGTACGGCTCGCCGCCGCCGTGCAGCGGGAGCGTCTTGCTGGCGCCCACGGCCACCACGCCGGGCACCTGCCGCACGCGATCCAGGATGCGGTTGCGGTACGCGATCCGCTCCTCCGCCCCGCCCTCCATCTCCGGCGCGGAGACGCTCATCGCCAGCACCTTTTCGGCGCGGAAGCCGGGGTCCACGTTGGCCAGGCGCCAGAGGCTCTTGAGCATGAGCCCGGAGCCCATCAGCAGGACCACGGCGAGCGCCGTCTCGGCCACCACGATGCCGTTTCGGGCCGCGGCGCGCTCGCGCCCCTCGCTGCCGCCGCGCCCGCCGCCCCGCAGCGCCTGTCCCGGCTCGCCGCGCGACGCGCGGATGGCGGGCCACGACCCGAACATCGCCGCCGTCCCCAGTACCGCGGCCAGGGCGAACGCCGCCACGCGCGCGTCGGGGCGGATGTTGTCGGCGCGCGGCAGGTCGCCCGCGCCCAGCGCCACCAGCCAGTCGACCCCCATCAGCGCCAGCCCGAAGCCCAGCAACCCGCCCGCCGCGGCGAGCAGGAAGCTCTCCGCGAGGTGCTGGCGGATCAGCCGGCCGCGCTTCACCCCCAGCGCCACGCGGATCGCCGTCTCGCGGCTGCGGGCGGTGCTGCGCACGAAGAGGAGGTTCGCCAGGTTTGCGCAGGCTATCAGCAGCACCAGCACCACCGCGCCGAGCAGCACCAGGAGCGCCGGCCTCACCCGCCCCAGCAGCGCATCCGACAGCGGAACGACGGCGGCGGAGCCCCACCCCTCGTTGGTGGCCGGATACTGGCGCGCCAAGCCGCCCAGCGCGGCATCGGTCTTCTTGCGGACGGCGGCGAGCTCGGCGCCCGGCGCCAGCCGCCCCACCACGGTCATGAAGCGGCTGTCGCGCGCCCGCCCGATGTCGTCGGGGCCGAAGATGGCGAGTGGGATCCAGGCGTCCACATCGCGCGCCGGGTACTGGAAGGAGGGCGGCATCACCCCCACGACGGTGAAGGCGTCGCCGTCGAGCTGCACGCGGCGCCCCACCACCGAGCGGTCGCCGCCGTAGCGGCGCGTCCACAGGCCGTGGCTCAGCACGATGGCCTTGGGACCGCCGGCCACGCCCTCCTCCGCGCGCAGGGTGCGCCCCACCTGGGCATCCACCCCCATCGCGGGGAAGAACTCCTTGGTGACGAAGGCACCGGAAAGTACCGCCGGCTCGCCGTCGCCCATGAGGTTCATGGTGCTGTTTCCCGGCGCGTACCAGAAGCCGGCGAGCTGCGCGAACTCGGGCACGGCGCGCTGCAGGTCCAGGAAGTCCGGCTCGGAAAAGGTGCCGTCCGTGACGCCCTCGCCCGCGTTGACGTGCTTCAGCTCCACCAGCCGCTCCGGCGCCGCGTACGGCAGCGGGCGCAGGAGCACGCCGTTGACCACCGTGAAGATGGCCGTGCTCGCCCCGATCCCCAGCGCCAGCGTCAGCACGGCGATGGTGGTGAAGGCCGGGCTGCGCAGCAGGGTGCGCAGCGCGTAGCGGAGGTCCTGGATCAGCGAGTCCATGGGATGGATACTCCTGGAAGGGTCTGGTCGAAAAAGTGCCAAGTGCCAAGTGCCAAGTGCCTAGTGCCTAGTGCCGTATGCCCGGTGCTCCCCATTCTTTTGTCATCCTGAGAGAGCCGCCTGCCCCTCCCTCCGCCGTGCACTGCACACTCCGCGGCGAACGAAGGATCTAGCCGGCGAGGCAGGAGGACAGCGCCGTCACCACGAGCCCCTCGTTACGCGCAGTAGATCCTTCGCTCCGCGCCAGAGTCTGGAGACGGGCAGAGGTCGGTGCAGCGCGTCGCTCAGGATGACAAGAAAAGGAGGGGCGCCAAAGTTCATGGGTGCGTCCACGCACCCGCGGATTCGCGCACTCACGACACGCGCCCCCTCCCACGCCGCCCCGGCGCTCACGCGCCCTCCAGCCCTAACGCACTCACGCACTTCTGTTACTAGGCACTAGGCACTCGGCACTCGGCACTGCCGTCCCTATTCCGCCCTCAACGCCACCATCGGATCCACCCGCGCGGCGCGGCGGGCGGGGAGCCACGACGCCAGCAGCGCTACCGCCAGCAGAAGCACCGGGACGGCCGTGAAGGTGAGGGGATCGGTAGCGCTGACGCCGTACAGGAGGCTCGAGAGGAGGCGCGTGGCCGCGATGGCCATCACCAGCCCGATCGCCGCGCCGAGCGCGGTGATCTTGAATCCGTGGCGCACCACCATGCGCACCACGTCGCCGGCGCGGGCGCCGAGGGCCACGCGCACGCCGATCTCGCGCGTGCGCTGGCCCACCTGGTACGCCAGCACGCCGTAGATGCCGATGCACGCCAGCAGCAGCCCCAGCACCCCGAAGCCCCCGATGAAAAAGGCCGCGATGCGCTGCGGAAAGAGCGACACGCCGATCATAGACGTCAGCGGCATCGCCTGCTCGGGGGCGACGTTGGCGTCCATCGCCTGCAGCTCGCGGCGGATGGCCTCCAGCGCCGCGCCTGCGCCGCGGTCGGCGCGGGCCATGATGGCGACGCCCGGGCTGTAGTTCTGCGCGACGGGGCGGTAGAGGAAGGAGACCGGCCGCTCGCCGAAGCGCTCGTAGGTGCCGTTCGCGACCACTCCGACCACTTCCAGAGGCGGGCCGTCGCCCAGGCGCACCGTGCGGCCGAGGGCGCTGGCGCCGGGCCACAGCCGCTGCGCCAGCGTCTGGTTGATGACCACCACCGGCGGCGCCCCGTCGCGGTCCGCGCCGGTGAAGACGCGCCCGGCGCGCAGCGGAATGCGCAGCGTGGCGAAGAAGCCGGGGTCCACCGCGTCGATGCTGACGGTGACCGCCTCCTTCTTGCCCGGCAGGCGCAGCTCCTCGCTGCGCACGTTGCCGCTCATCGGCGCGAAATCGGCCAGGGTGGCGGAGCGCACGCCCGGCGCCGCGGCCACCCGCTCCAGCAGCCGGCGCTGGAACGCCTCGCCGCGCGCGCGGTCGTAGCCGTGCGGCTCCAGGTCCACTCGCGCCACCGCCACGCCCTCGGCCACGAAGCCGGGATCGGCGGAGATCGAGTGCTGCAGGGTGCGGCCAAAGAGCCCGGCCACCAGCATCAGGAGCATGGCCAGGGCGAGCTGCCCCACCACGAGCCCGCTGCGCAGCCGTCCGCGGCGGGCGCCCTCGCGGGAGCCGCCGTCCTTGAGGCCGCTGAGCACGTCGGTGCGCGAAGCCTGCAGCGCCGGCATCAGCCCAAAGGCCACGCCGGTCAGCAGCGCCAGCGCCAGCGCGAAGCCCAGCACGCGCGGGTCCGGGCGCAGGTCGAAGGCGATGCGCGTGGGGAAGGGCGGCTGCATCGAGGAGAGCACCCGCGTGAGCCAGATCGTCAGCACCACACCGGCGCCGCCGCCCAGCAGGAAGAGGAGAACGCTCTCCCCAAGGAGCTGCCTCACCAGATTGCGGCCGGTGGCGCCCACGGCCAGGCGGATCGCCATCTCGCGGCGTCGGGCCACGGCGCGGGCCAGCAGCATCCCCGCCACGTTGGTGCCGGCGATCAGCAGCACGAAGAGGGCGGTCGCCAGCAGCATCCCCATGAACGCGGCCACGGGCATGCGCATCTCGCCCGGCACGCCGGTCAGCGGCTCCACGCGGACGTCCAGCACCTTTGCGTTGGGCTCCTCCAGCGGCACGCGCGCGGCGGCCACCTTGAGCGCGGCGCCCACGCGCTCCTCCGTCATCCCCGGGCGCAGGCGTCCGAAGAGGATGAGGGAGGCGCCGGGATTGGAGTTGACCGCCTCGTTCGCGGTGCCGACGCCGGCGGCGCCGAGGGTGACCCACACATCCGCCACGCCGCCCACCAGCGTCCCGCCGAACTCCTTCGGCGCCACGCCGACCACGGAGAGCGGGCGGCTGTCCAGGTGCACGGTGCGCCCGATGACGCCGGGGTCGCCCCCGAAGCGCGTCTGCCACAGGTGGTGGCTGATGACGGCGAGCTGCTCCTTTTCTTCGGGGCCGGTGAAGAAGCGGCCCAGCGCGGGCCTCACCCCGAGCACTTCCCAGTAGTTGCCGGACGCCACCACGCCGGTGAGCACCTGCGCCTGCCCGGTGGCGCGCAGCGACATCTCTTCGTAGCGCTGCGCCGCCAGCCCGGAAAAGATCCCCGCGGTGGCCTCGCGATAACCCACGTAGCGCGGGTACGACACGGCGCTGTAGCCCATCGACATCGACCGCATCCCGCGCAGCGTCTCCTGCATCCCCACCACGCGCTCCGGCTGCGCGATGGGAAGGGGGCGCAGGAGGAGCGCGTTCACCAGCGAGAAGACGGTGGTCGTGGCGCCGATCCCCAGCGCGATGGTGGCGATGGAGACGAGGGCGAAGAGGCGGCTGCGCAGCAGCGACCGCCCTGCGAGGCGAAGCTCCCGCGCGAAGTCCATCAGCCCACCTCGAAGCCGTGCCGCTCCAGCTCCGCCGCCACCGCCGACGAGCGCTCCTCGCGCACCACCCGGCCGTCGAACATGTGGATGCTGCGCTCGGCGTGCTCGGCGTAGCGCGGGTCGTGCGTCACCATGACGATGGTGGCGCCCTCGCGGTGGAGCTCCTGCAGCAGCCCCATCACCTGCTCGCCGTTGGTGGAGTCCAGGTTCCCGGTGGGCTCGTCCGCCAGGAGCACGGAGGGGGTGCCGGCGATGGCGCGCGCCACGGCCACGCGCTGCTGCTGGCCGCCGGAGAGCTGCGCCGGGTAGTGCCCCACGCGGTGCCCCATCCCCACCCGCTCCAGCGCTTCGGTGACGCGCTTGTTGCGCTCGGCCGCCGGCATCCCGCGGTAGGTCAGCGGCAGCTCCACGTTCTCCTTCACGGTCAGGTCGCCGATCAGGTTGAACGCCTGGAAGATGAAGCCGATCTCGCGGTTGCGGATGTGCGCGCGCTGCGAGGCCGTGAGCCCGGACACGGGCTGGCCGTTGAGCGTGTACGTGCCGTCGGTGGGCGAATCGAGCAGCCCCAGGATGGAGAGGAGCGTCGTCTTTCCGCAGCCGGACGGCCCGGCGATCGCCACGTACTCGCCGGAGCGGATCTCCAGGTGGACGTTGTTGAGGGCGTGGGTCTCCACCTCTTCGGTAAGGAACACCTTGCCGACAGAGTCCATCTGGATGAGCGGCTTGGTTGCGGTTTCCATGGAACGGCTCCGGGGGTTGGATGGGGACTGAAGTGCGTGAGTGCGTTAGTGCGTCAGTGCGTTTGGGACTACAGGGCAGGGCTTCGTGCATTGGATGCGCGGGAGCGTGAATACGTTGGGACGCACTCACGCACTCACGCATCAACGCACCTGTCCCCTTACTTCAGCTTGACCCGTTCCGAGCCGTCGTACGCGCTCATGTCGGACAGGATCACCACGTCGCCCGGCTTGAGGCCGGAGATTACTTCGACCGTGCTGGCGGAGCCGCGGCCCAGCTTCACCGCGACGCGCGCCGCCTCGGCGCCGGCGGGGTCCAGGCGGAACATGCTGACGGTGCTCTCCGCCTGGCCGTAGGCGGGGCGGCCCACGTACATCACGTTCGTCAGGCGCTCGATGTCCACCGTGCCGTCCACCGACAGGTCGGGGCGGGCGCCGCGGGGGAGGGGGCCCTCCAGCGTCACGTCGATCGCGACGCTCCCGTTCTGCACCGAGGGGTCAATGCGCACCACGCGGCCGCGCACGATGCCGTTGCGCGTGTCCACCGAGGCGGGGAGGCCCACCACCAGGTCCTTGGCCTGCGTCTCGGGGATGCGGAGCACCGCCTTCAGCCGGCCGGGCTGCACCACGCGGGCGAGGGTGGTGCCGCTGTTCACCCACTGCCCCGGCTCGACGGAGAGCTCCTGCAGCACGCCGTCGCTGCCCGCGCGCACCTGCATGGCGTCGATCTGCCGCTGCTGGAACTGGATGAGGGTGCGCAGGATCCCGAGCTGCGACTGCTGCGCGGCGATCTGCGAGCTCATCGACTGGCTGATGAAGGCCAGGCGGCGCTGCTCCACCCCCAGCCGCACGCGAAGCTCCTCGGCGTTGTCGCGGGCGCGGTCGAGCTCCTGCTGCGACACCATCTTCTGCGCGGCGAGCCCCTCGGCGGCGCGCGCCAGGCGCTCGTTCTCGCGAAGCTGGTTGCGCACGGTGGCCACAGTGGCCTCCTGCGTCAGCCGCTGCGACTCCAGGTTGCTGCGCAGCGTCGCGAGGTCGCTCTCCGCCGCCGCGAGCTGGCGCCGGGCCTCCAGCGCCTGCCGCTCCACGTCGGGGTTGGAGAGCTCGGCCAGCACGGTGCCGGCCTTCACCGCGGTGCCGGGGAGCACCAGCTTGCGCTCCACGCGGCCGGGAACGACGGCGGGAACCCAGCGGATGTCCTCGGCCACCAGGGTGCCTGGGCCGCGCACCTGGCGCAGCATGTCGCCGCGGCGCACCGTGTCGGTCCACACGGTGGCGCGCTCCACGCCGGGAGCGGCCGGGTCCAGGCGGGCGAGCGCCACGGTGGCCCCCGCAAGCACCGCGATCCCGGCGCCGCCGATCACCCAGCGTGCGCGCTTGCTCTTCTTGGGGCGGGGAACGTCCACGGTCGCAACTCCTGCAAGTGATGGATCGGCGGGCGCGATTGCGCAGCCGAATGAGGTCGTAAGGGTCAGCGGGTGGCGCTCAGGCGCTCCACCGCGGCCGTCAGGGCGCGCAGCTCCACTTCCATCCCGGCGAGCCGGTCGTCCAGCTCGTCGTCGTCCGTGCCGGGGCGGCGCACCCGCGCCACGGCGTGGAGCACCGGCACCAGCCCGAAGCGCGCCGCCAGCCCCGCGAGCGGAAAGATCAGCACGGCTCCTGTAATCCAGAGCACGAGTACGGTGGCGAGGTCGAAGGAGGGCATGGCGCGGATTTGTCTCGTAGTTGATGAAGTGCTTCGTTCGCGGCGAACACCCTTAGGGCGAGGACCGTGCCCCGTGCGCCCGCTTCGCAACCCGTTGACTCTGCTGCACTTACACGCTCGCCCTCGTCACCCTGAGCCGGTTCCGTGCCCGCCGTTGGGAAAATCCCGTCCCAAAAACGGACACTGCGCCGGGGCGCCGCACTTGACCCGCGTGCGCGCGGTCGATAGGGTGTGTCGCTCGTGGGGGCGGCAGCGTACCGGTCGAGAGATCAAGGGTGAGGAGAACCGCATAATGGCTGATCCGAGGGCGGATGCGCGCTTCGACGCGCTGGTATCGCAGGTGCACGACTGGACGGAGTCGGCGGTCGCGCTGGACGAGGGGCACTTTCCCGGCGAGCTGCTGAGCGACCTCCGCGACCTGATCGAGGAGCTGAAGGCCTTCCTGGACGATGCGGAGCCGGGGACCTACAAGCGCGGCGACGTGATCGAGATGTTCGTCACGCCGGAGATGGCGGAGGTCACCGACCGCTTCCCCAAGGTGCGCCGCCTGCTGGAGAGCGCCTGGGGCTCGCAGCTCATGGAGCTCCTCGCCGAGGAATCCGCCGGCTACGAGCACGGCGACGACGACGAGGACGAGGAGTAGGAAGAGAAGTGCGTTAGTGCGTTAGTGCGGAAGTGCGTTGGTGGAAGTGCTAAGTGCTAAGTGCTAGAGTCCTGAACTGCGGTGGTGTAGCACTCAGGACTTGGCACTTAGCACTTTCTGTTTGTAACGCACTCACGCACTAACGCACTCACGCACCCGCTGGTTCACTCCTTGCCGCACCAGCCCGCGAGGAGCCCTCCCAAACCCCCCACCCCACCGATGC
>DASVTZ010000187.1 GCA_036387335.1 Longimicrobium sp. | reverse complement strand
GGACCACGAGGTGGTCATCGCCGACCTCAAGGTCGACGCGCTTCCCGCCTTCCTCCAGCCGTACCTCGGCGGCCGGCTGACGGCGCAGCAGGTGGACGCCAACGACCGCACCGGGATCCGCGACGCCATGGAAGGCGTTTCTGCGGTGATGAGCGCCTTCCCGTACTACTTCAACCTGGGGATGGCGGTGGCGGCGGTGGATTCCGGCGCGCACTTCGCCGACCTGGGCGGCAACACCGAGATCGTCCTCCAGCAGAAGGGGCTGCACGAGCGCGCCCGCGAAAAGGGCCTCTCCGTAATCCCCGACTGCGGCCTGGCGCCGGGGATGGTCAACATCCTGGCCGAGCACGGCATCCGCCAGCTAGACACCACGCGCGCGGTGCGCATCTTCGTGGGCGGGCTCCCGCAGAACCCGCAGCCCCCGCTCAACTACCAGATCGTGTACTCGCTGGAAGGGGTGCTCGACTACTACACCACCCTCTCGTGGGTGCTGCGCGACGGGCGCCCGCTGCAGGTGGCCGCCCTTAGCGAGGTGGAGGAGCTCCCGTTCGAGGGCGCCGGCACGCTCGAAGCCTTCCACACCGCGGGCGGGCTTTCGACGATGGCGCAGCGCTACGAGGGGCAGATCCCCTCGATGGAGTACAAGACGCTGCGCTACCCCGGCCACGCCCGCGCCATGGAGACGATCCGCGAGCTGGGCCTCCTGGGGCTGGAGCCGGTGGACGTGAAGGGGCAGAAGGTGACGCCGCGCGACCTGTTCATCTCGGTGGTCGGCCCCAAGCTGCGCAAGGACTACCGCGAGAGCCCGGATTTGGTGGCGCTGCGGGTGGAGGCTGAGGGCGACAAGGATGGCGAGGACACGCTCCTGCGCTGGGACCTCCTCGACCGCTTCGACCCCTCCACGGGGATCACGGCGATGATGCGCACCACCGGCTTCTCGCTCGCCATCACCGGCGCCCTGCAGGCCGCCGGCGACATCGAGCCCGGCGTCTGGACTCCGGACGAGTGCATGCCCGCCGCCGTATACATCGACTCCCTCGCGCGCCGCAACGTCATGATCCGCGAGCACCGCCTCACGCCCAGCGCGGCGGCGCGCTGAACGCTTCATCTCACACAGACGGCACGGAGGCACGGAAAGTTCTTCTCCGTGCCTCCTTTTGTTTCCCGGCTCAGCCGATGTCGAGCAGCCGGGCCGCTTCGAGCACGTGCGGGTTCGAGGTGTCCAGAACAATGGGAGGGCCGTAAGTGAGCGCATCATCCGGCAGTCGGTCGCGGAAGAGGACCGTCGTGTGCCACTCGCCCCAGAAAGCCGACCACCAGCGGAGCCCCGCGTGCCCGTCGCGGTGAAGCTCCGCGGCGATGGCCTGGGTGCGGCGGCGGTCGCGCAGCGGGGGCTGGTCAGCCGTGATGCGGTGCGCGCCCAGCACGCTGGGATCGCACAGATCCGCGATGAGCGGCCGGGCCGAGTCCACGAGTGTGGCGCGCGCCAGCGCCAGCGGGCGGCCCCACGCGGTCAGGTCGTCATCGGTGAGCGGATGCGGGGAGTTGCGGAAGCCCTGGATCATCTCCGCGACCGCGTGCTCCTCACTCTCCGCCAGGTAGATCACGCCCAGCGCGTTTCCGGGCAGGTCGGAGCGGCCCCTGCCCTGTCCGCCCGGAACATAGGTCGCGGAGAACCGCCCGCCCTCCGCCGCCGCGGGGTCCCACGGAAACACTCGCCAGAGTGCGATGGGATTCACGCGAAGGCCCCGCTCTTCTGCGCCTCGATCGCCGCGATCACGTCGGAGACGCGCCCCTCCCTCAGCACGTTGATGGGACGCCGGTTGTCCAGGTGCGCGTTCACGCCGTTGAGCCACTTGGGGATCGACGACTCCGCCAGGAACCCCGACAGGAGCGCGATGACGGCATCGAGCCCGATGATCCGGTCGCGGTTGTCGGGATCGGGCGCCTGCCCTCCCCTCCACCGCCCCGGCTGCGCGCGGCTCACCCCGAGCACCTCCGCCACCGCGGCGTCGCTTCCCAGCACGCTCGCGATGCTGTCCAGCCGCTCCGCCGCCCGTAGCGCCCGCGCCGCCGATGTTCGTGTCCGCCCCATAGCGACCTCCATGAGATGTGCGCAACAAACTTTGTAGCGCGCGCCTGCATTACACAAGTGGCGGAGATCGGGAGGGGATACAGCTGCCACCGTCTCCACCAAACAGTCGTGGGCCAGAGAGGAGCTGGCGCCGGTGGGTGCACGCGGGCGTCGGAGCGGCGCGAAGCACGGGCAGCCACGTGGGGCTGCCCCTACAGGATTCGGGTGCGGAGAGCGGGCGTTGGGGCCAGGTCGGAGGAGGGCAGACACGCAGGTCTGCCCCTACGGCATCCGTGCGAACGGCGGGACGGCGGGGCGGGGCGATGTACGCGAGGGCGGGCGGCGGGGCAGCGCGGGACACGGGCGCGATAAATCGCGCCCCTACCAGATATGTGCGCGATGGGCGGAAGTTCTCCCCCTCACCCGCCCTGCGCCCCCGCAGGCGGGGGAGGGGGGACGGTGG
>DASVTZ010000186.1 GCA_036387335.1 Longimicrobium sp. | reverse complement strand
CCCCGCGGCGCGCGCGTGACGCCCGTGGCCGACACGCTCCGCCCGCGCGCCATCGAGGAAGAGCTGGCGCTGGGGCTGGTGCGCGAGACGATGTCGTGGCCCGAAGCCACGGACCGGCTGCGCGACGCGTACGAGCGCGCGGGCGATCGCGAAGGCGCGCTGCGGGCCGCGCGCGCCATGGCGCAGGAGTTCCGCGCCGACGCGGAGCCCGCGTTCGTGGCGGGGCGGCTCGCCTTCGTGCTGGGCCGCAACGACGAGGCGCTGCGCTACGCCCGCGCCGCGACCGAGCGCGGCGAGACGGCGCAGTCGGCGCAGCTCCTGGGCTTCATCCTCCTGCGCCTGGGCGACAACGCGGGCGGTGCGCGGAGCCTGCGGCGCGCCGCCGGGCTCGACCCGAGCGACCAGGGCATCTCCTTCGCCGTCACCGCCGCCGAAGCGATCCCGCGGCTGGAGCAGGCCCGTGCCCGCACGCCCCGCGACCCCGCCATCCTCTTCAACCTGGCGAACGCGTACGCCATCACCCAGCAGTTCGACCGCTCTCGCGAAGCGCTGGCGGTGCTTCACGAGATCGAGCCGGAGCATGCGGGCGCGCGTGACCTGGCCCAGCGGCTTCCCTGACTGCGATTGGCGCCGTTCCCCATTCCCCATTCCCCATTCCCCATGCTACTTTGGGCGCGCGAAACCAGACCGATCCGTCTGGTGCGCAACGACTACCGAGAACGGGACACTGCCGGGATATGATCTGGGATTTTCTGAACGAGAAGCTGGCGGAGGCCTTCGCCGCGGCGGGATACGGCGAGGTGCCCGCGATTGCCGAGAAGTCGCGGCGGCCGGAGGCGGGGCAGTTCCAGTGCAACACCGCGATGTCGCTGGCGAAGGCCGCGCGGCAGGCGCCCGTCGCCATCGCCAACGCGGTGGCGGCGAAGCTGGAGTTCCCCTTCGACCGCGTGACGGTGGCCGGGCCGGGGTTCATCAACTTCTCGCTGTCCGACGATTACGTCGCGCGCCAGGCCGGGGCGCTGCTCGACGATCCGCGTCACGGAGCGCCGCGGGTGCAGCCCATCAAGCTGATGATGGACTTCGGCGGGCCCAACGTCGCCAAGCGGATGCACGTGGGGCACCTGCGCTCCTCCATCATCGGCGATTCGCTGCAGCGCTGCGCCCGCTTCCTGGGCCACGACGTCACCAGCGACGTGCACCTGGGCGATTGGGGGCTCCCCATGGGGATGCTCGTGGCGGAGATCCGCCGCCGCTGGCCGGAGCTGCCGTACTTCGCCCCCGGCGGCCCCACAGGCTCGGTGGAGGACGGGATCACGGTGGACGTCCTCAACAAGCTGTACCCGGAGGCCGCGTCGCGAGCCAAGGCCGACCCCGCAGCGCTGGAGGAGGCCAAGCAGGCCACCACCGCGCTCCAGACCGGCGACCCCGGCCTGCGCGCGCTCTGGCGCCGGATGGTGGACGTGTCCGTCGCCTCGGTGCGCGCCGACCTGGACCTGATGGGCGTCACCTTCGACCTGTGGGAAGGCGAGAGCGACGTCCGCGACCGGCTGGACGGGATGCTGGAGCGCCTCACCGCGAGCGGCGTGGCGCAGCGCTCCGAGGGCGCGCTGGTGGTTCAGGTGGAGCGCGAGGACGACTCGGAGCCGGTGCCGCCCCTCCTGCTGGTCAAGGGCGACGGGAGCGTGACCTACGGCGCCACCGACATCGCCACCATCGAGCACCGCGTGGAGCTTCGCGACCCCGACGTCATCTGGTACGTGGTGGACCAGCGGCAGCGGCTCCACTTCGTGCAGGTATTCCGCGCGGCCGAGGCGGGGGGGATGGTGAAGGAGGGCCGCCCCGTGCTGGAGCACCTGGGCTTCGGCACGATGAACGGGCCGGACGGCAAGCCCTTCAAGACGCGCGCGGGCGAGGTGATGAGCCTGCGCGACTTGCTGGAGCTCACCATCGCCGAAGCGCGCAGCCGCCTGGGCGAGATCGCGCTCTCCGCCGACATCACCGACGAGGAGCGGGAGACGATCGCGAAGCGGATCGGGCTGGCGGCCATCAAGTTCGCGGACCTGCGCAACCACCGCACGTCGGACTACATCTTCGACGTGGCGCAGTTCTCCTCGTTCGAGGGGAAGACGGGGCCGTACCTCTGCTACTCCATCGTCCGCTCGCGTTCCATCCAGGCCAGGGCGGCGGCCGCCGGCTTCGAGGCGGGCGAGCTGGTGGCGCCGCGCAGCGACGAGGAGCGCGACGTGTGCCTGCGCCTGCTGGACTTCGGGCGGGCGGTGATGGCCACCTACGAGCGGCGCGCGCCCAACGCCCTGTGCGAGCACGCCTTCGAGCTGGCGCAGAGCTTCAACGCCTTCTACCACGCGCACCACATCCTCTCCGAGGAGGATGCGGCCCGGCGCGCCTCCATGCTCACCCTCACGCGGCTGGTGAGCGATCAGCTCGTGCTGGCGCTGGGGATTCTGGGGATCGAGGCGCCGGAGCGGATGTAGGCGGGGCCCTCACCCCCGTCTCGTTACACTCGACTGCCCCCTCTCCCGATAACAGGAGAGGGCTGCGCCCTCTGTTATCGAGAGAGGGGGCTGGTTTTGCGCCCCTGCCGCGAGGTTCGCGGCAGGGGCGTGTTTCGTTGCGTCAGCGGGCGGGGGGGAGGGTGGCGCAGTCGACGCGGGTGGCGCGGACGTGCCAGTTCTGCGTTCCGGCTTGGGCGGTGCCGGCGAGCTCCGAACCACGGTCGTTCAGCTCCATGGTGCCCTCGGTGGCGCCCTCGTTCCAGCGCACGCGGAGGGAGGAGCCGCCGCGGACGGACTGCCAGCGAAGCGGCCGCCAGGCGCCGCTCTCCTCCACGATGCGCCCGTCGTACCAGTGCGCCCCCACCGCCTCGCCTCCCCGGTCGCTGAGCACCAGCCACTGGCCGGAGAGCCGCGTGGCGGATCGCGACAGGAGCGGCGTCGTGGAGCGGTAGCAGCTATGATCGCCGCTCGGCTGCGGGACGTCCGAACGCGGGGGCAGCGACCCGCACGCGCCCACCAGCGCGAGCGAGGTCAGGGCGATGCGATGGAGGCGGTTCATCGGGGCTCGGCGGTTCAAAGGATTGTGGGCGGAAGCATCGTGTCGCCCGGGATGGAAGAATCCGGCCGCGGGCGAATGCTTCTTGTTGTAGGACCAGGTGGACACGATATTCGGTCCAGTTGGATCAACCCAAGGAGGAGCCATGACCGTGAGCGCGATGGAGGTCGCGGAGATGCTGGGCGGGGCACGCACGCTCGGGCGGCGCGTGGGGACGCTCACGGAGCTGCGCCGCGCGGTCGAGGAGGGGCTCCCCGTGGAATCGCTGGACGCGGTTGCGGGGTATCTAAGTGTGAACGACGTCGAGGCGTCCACCCTCAAGTACCGCATCGTGCCCAAGACCACGCTCCGGCGCCGTACCCGGCTGAGCCCAGAGGAAAGCGAGCGCACGGAGCGGCTCGCCCGCCTCGCCACGCTCGCCGAGCACGTGTGGGAAGATCCGGGGCTCGCGCGCGAGTTCCTCACAAGCACCCAGCCGCAGCTCGGCGACGAGCGGCCGATCGACCTCGCCCGCACCGATCTCGGCGCGCGGGAGGTGGAGGAGCTGCTGATGAGGATCGAGTACGCGCTTCCCGTATGATCGCCTGGCGGATCACCAAGACGCGGCATCCGCCCTTCGATGGAACGGGGGCGCACGACTGGGGCGGGCGCTGGAACTCGCGGGGGCGCCGCGTCATCTACGGCGCGGACTCGTTCGCCGGGGCGATTCTGGAGATCCTGGCGCACACGCTGAAGCCGCGCACCCTTCCCGGTCCGCACCACGCCGTCCGCATCGACGTTCCGGATGAGCTCCTGGAGCGTTTGGCCCCGGCCCGCCTCCCCGGCTGGGACGCCCGGCAGTCGCCCGCCGCGGCCGCGTTCGGGGACGCCTGGTACGACCAGCGGCGCTCCGCTGGACTGCTGGTGCCCGCCGTATCGTCACACCCCGTGGGACTATACTTGATGATCAACCCGGAGCATCCGGAGGCCGCTCGGATCAGGGTCTCCGAGCCCTTTGCCGTGCCCTGGAACGAGCGGCTGTTCTGACGAACGCAGCTGCAGGCTCAAAACGTTCCCCTTCCGGATGCACCCCGTACTCATTATCCGTAAGAATGCGCACGGTCCGCGACTCCTGCATCCCATTCATCGGAGGCGATTCATGGCGAAGACGCACGTCATTCTCAGCGCGGGGCATCGGAACACGACCAACGGCGGCTCGGCGGGCGAGGCGGCCCTCACGCTCGCGTATGCCGACGCGTACGCGCGCATCCTGCCGGAGAAGGGATTCACCGTGCATTACGTGCAGCGGTTGAAGCCGACGAAGGGGAAGCCGGACTGGTTCGCGGGGGGTCTGGGGGACGTGGCGAAGAAGGTGGCGTCGGTCGCGGAGTCGCTCCCCGACGGCGACTCCGTGGTGATGATCGACGTGCACATGGAGGCGCCGAGCGCGGGGAAGGGGATCTTCGCCATCGTGCCGGACGGCGCCGGGCTGGGCGATACGCCCGCCAACTCGCCGGACACGTGGGCGAACAACAAGAAGACGCGCAAGCTGGGGCGGCTGATCGTGGAGGAGATCAGCGAGGAGACGGGGATCCCCATGCGCTTCTCGCGCGAGCTGGGGCTGATGTCCGAGAAGCAGACCGGGGTGGCGACGGACTCCACGCCTTCGCGCCTGGCGATGTTCCGCAACACCGCGGCGCTGTGGGACCGGATGGAGCGCATCGTCCTGGAGCACGGCAACCTGGGCGCGGACAAGGCGCTGCTGACCGCCGCCGGCACGCCGGCCAAGTGCGCCGTCGCGATGGCGCGCGCCCTCGCGGCGCACTACGGGACCGCGGAGCCCCGGCCGCCCGCCGCCTTCGCCGCGGTCGTCGCGCCGCCGCCCGTGGACGGAGCGGACCACGTGGTGAACGGGCGCGAGTTCGTGGCCTGCCGCCGCCGCGTGGCCATCGCACGCGCCGGCGTCCCCGCGCTCCAGTTCGCCGATCCCGCCGCCCCGCGCGTCCGCGCCGACTTCCTCAAGGGCGAGGAGTTCGAGGCCGCCTTCCTCGTGGAGTCCACCCCGTACGACGGCGACGCCCGCTGGTGGGTCGCGGTGGATGGCGCGCGCATTCCGGCGGCGGGGACGGTGCAGAAGTTTACGCGGGATTGGTGAGAGGAAAGTGCGTTAGTGCGTTAGTGCGTTAGTGCGTTAGTGCGTTAGTGCGTTAGTGCGTTAGTGCGTGTTGTCATCCTGAGGGAGCCGCCCCGCAGGGCAGTGCAGCGCCCTCGGGTCCTTCTGCGGCGACCGAAGGATCTAGCCGGCGCGGCAGGAGGACGGCCCCCGACCGCGAGCCCCTCGTCGCGCGCAGTAGATCCTTCGCTGCGCGCCACAGTCTGGAGCACGGGCGAGGGCGGTGAGGCGCTTTGCTCAGGATGACAAAATGGGGTGGGGCCGCGAGTCGGGCTGTTGTCCACTCCACCGTGGCCCCATTCCCCATTCCCCATTCCCCATCCGCACTCACGCACTCACGCACTCACGCACTCACGCACTCATGTCACCACCAGCGCCGTCACCATCCCGAACATCCCGTGCGGGCTCTCCGCGTGCGGCAGGATGTGGCAGTGGAACGCCCAGGTGCCGGGGTTGTTGCAGTTTACGATCACGTCCCAGCGCTCGCCGGGCGCCACGTTGAGGGTGTCGCACTTCCAGGGCTGAGGCTGCGGCCATCCATCCTTGTCGATGACGGTCATGTGCATGCCGTGCAGGTGCATCGGGTGGATCATCATCCCCTCGTTCATGAAGCGGATGCGCACCTTCTGGCCCAGCTTCGCCACGATCGGCTCGGTAGCGGGGAAGCCCTTGCCGTTGATGGTGTAGCCGTGGTAGCCGTCGTTGATGATCATCACGTAGTCCACGTCCACCTTCTCGATCGCCCGCTTGCGGCGCGGCTCGATGATGAACGCGCCCAGGAGGCCCTGGCCCACCTGCTCCGCCGCGTTGTGGTGCGAGTGGTACATGTGCGAGCCGGGGTTGGGCGCCGTGAACTCGTACGTGTAGCTCTCACCCGGCTTCACCGGCGGCTGCGTGATGAAGGGGACCCCGTCCTGGTCGTTGGGGACCTCCACGCCGTGGAAGTGCACCGCGGTGGACTGCTCCAGCTTGTTGTGGACGATCACGCGCACGCGGTCGCCCTCGCGCACGCGGATCTGCGGGCCGGGGACCTGGCCGTTGTACGCCATCGCGTCCACCATGCGGCCCGGCTCCACTTCCCACTTGATCTTCTCCGCCGTCAGCTCGAACACCTTGACCCCGCCCACCATCGTCGGCGCCATCGGCTGGTTGCCCTTGCCGGCGGTCTTCGCGGGGAAGGCCTTGATCCCCTTCTCGTGCATGGCGTCCATCTCGTCCGCCTTCGCGCGCGCCGTCTGGGCCGGGTGCGGCGCCGTGCTTCCGCCGCTGTGGTCGCTGTCGGTCGGCATGGCGCCGGGGTGGGCGGCGTTGCTGGCGCTCCGGTTGCCGTCGGCCGATCCCGCGCCCGCGGCGGCGGGCGTATTCTGCGGCTTGCAGGCGGCCACCGCGGCTCCCGCGGCCAGCCCCAGTGCCGAAATGTGCAGGAAGCGGCGGCGCGAGGTCGGCGCGGCTTCCGGGTGCGTGGCCGCGGTCTGCGGAATGTCGTGGGTCTCGGTCATGGTTCCCTGGCCTTCGGTTGGGTCTGGCGGGCTCGCGCCTGGCTCGTGAGGACCGCGGCGTGGCTGGACGCTCCCAGATTAGCGGCACCGCGTCCCCATATCTGCCGGGAGATGCTGAATTGTTGCGTAGGCCGGTTGGAGGCACGTGTAGGGTTTTGCTGGATGGCTCGCGTCGGGAATCGCGAAGCTCCAGGCGTTCCGAACGGCCCGTGCCCGATGTTGTTCAGCGCTAATGCGGGGTTAATTGACTTCGCCTCGCCCGCCCGTCACTTTACACGTGTAGATCGTATTTCTCCCGCGACGGCTTCGATGACCGAGTCTCCCCACCTGACCGAGCTTCAGCTTGCGATCCTGCGCGTCCTGTGGGAGCGCGGGGAGGCGGGGGTGCCGGAGGTTTACCGCGCGCTGTGGGACGAGCGGCGGCTGGCGCAGTCGACCATTGCCACGATGATCGGGCGGATGGAGAAGCGGGCGATCCTCACGCGCCGCTGGGAGGACCGCCAGTACCTGTACCGCCCCGCCGTCACCGAGGAGGAGGTGCGGCGGTCGATGGTGGCCGGGCTGACCTCGCTCCTCTTCGGCGGGAGCAGCGCGGCGCTCGTGTCGCACCTGGTGGAGTCGCGCGAGATCGCGCCGGGCGACCTGGATTCGGTGCGGGCGCTGCTGGACTCGATCGAGGAGGACGATGGCGCCGGTCGTTGACGGCGCGCTCTCCGCGCTCGTGGGGTGGCTGCTGACGTACGCCATCCACAGCACGCTCCTGCTGGGCGGCGCGTGCCTCCTTGCCCGCGGCCGTCTGGTCGGCGAGCGCGGGGCGGACCTCCTCTGGAAGATGGCGCTCGTGGGCGGGCTCGCCACGGCGACTGTGCAGAGCGTGGTGGATGTCGGCCCGTCCGTCGACATCCCCTCCGCCGCGGCGCCGGTGCGGATGCGGCGGGTGGAGCTGACGGAGATCCGGCCGGGTGGCGGGCCGCCCGTCGTGCGGCGCTGGAGCGGGCCGGTGCGGGTGGGGCCGAGGGCGCCCATTGGGGTGCTCGCGGCGCTGCTCACCGCGGCGTGGGCGCTGGCCGCCGCCGTGCGGCTGGGGATGCTGGCGCGGGCACACCTGCGCCTGCGCCGCTGTCTCGCCGGGCGGCGCGCGCTCCATGCGGGCGAGCTTACGCGGCTGGCGGAGTCGCTCGCCGGCCCGCGCGTGCGGATCACCGTGTCCGAGCTGCTCCCGGCGCCGGTGGCGTTGGGGCGCGCGGAGATCTGCCTGCCGCGGCGCGTGCTGGACGAGCTCACGATGGGACAGCAGCGGAGCATCGTGGCGCACGAGGCGGCGCACCTGGTCCGCCGCGATCCGCACTGGCTTCTCGCGCTCGGGACGGTGGGGGCCGTCTTCTTCTTCCAGCCGCTCAACGCCCTGGGGCTGCGCCGCTACCGTGAGGGCGCCGAGTTCCTGTGCGACGCCTGGGCGGTGAGGGCGACGGGGAGGCCGCGCGAGCTGGCGCGCTCCATCGCCTCCATCGCGGCGTGGCTGTCGGCGCCCGCGGGCGAGGTGCCGATGGCCGCCATGGTGGAGCACGGGTCGCCGCTCGTGCGCCGCGTCCACCGGCTGGTCGGGCCGGAGCGCTCCGGCGAGGACATCCGCGCCTGGAGAGCGGGCGCCGTCGCCGCGATCCTGCTGCTCGGCGCGGTGCTGCTGAGCGCCCCGCACGCCTCCGTCCGCCACCCCGTCCTCAAGCGCGTGGCGGCGCGGCAGGAGACGTTCGAGGAGCTCACAAGGACGGGCCAGCTACTTCGCCACGTGCGTACGACCGGCGACGGGCGGCTCCTCGATTCTCTGCCTCGGCTGCGCTGACCCGCGCCACGCGGCAACCATTCGTGCGCGTTCGGGATCTACAGTTGTAGATCGTAATTCCAAACCTCCACATCAGACGATCCGATGACGATTCGATTCCGCGCCCCACTGCGGCGCATCCTCGCCGGCGCCGCGCTGGCGCTCCTGGGCACAGCGCCGCTCCACGCGCAGGGCACCTCCCTGCCCGACACGCCCGCCGGGCGCCGCGCCGCCGCGCTGCTGGCGGAGCTCCGCGACGTGAGCGAGGAGCGGGTGCGCGCCTTCGTGGGCGAGCAGATGAGCGGCCAGTTCCAGGAAATCCCGCTCGAGCGGCACCTGGCGCAGTTCCGCCGCATGTCCGGCGACTTCGCGAACGCGCCGCTGCAGGCGGTTCGCTCCGTCTCGCCCACGCGGCTGGAGGTGACGGTGCAGGGAGGGGGCGGGCCGCTCACGATGACGCTGGACGTGGAGGCCGCGCCTCCGCACCGCATCGTGGGACTCCGCGTGCAGCCGGGCGGCGGCGGTGGTGGCGGGGAGGACGAGCCGGCCCCCGCCGCTCCGCTCACCGACGCGGCGCGCGCGGCCGTGGCGGACAGCGCGGCGGCGCTCCTGGCGCGCAACTACGTCTCGCGCGACACGGCCGAGAGGATCGGCGCGCGGCTGCGGGAGCGCGCACGAGCCGGCGCGTACGCCGGGATGGACCGCGCCGCGCTCGCCCAGGCGCTGACGGAGGACATCCGCGCCGTGCACCCCGACCGGCACCTTCGCGTCGTGGTGGGCGCGGGGGGGATCGGTCCCGCGCGCCCCGCGCCCCGGGCGGACTCGGCGGGGGGCTTCCGCTACATCACCGATGCGCGGGTGCTCCCAGGCAACGTGGGCTACCTGAAGATGAGCTCCTTTCCCGGCGCGCCCGAAGCGATGGACGAGATGGCCGCCGCGCTGCGCACGCTGGAGCGCACCGATGCCATGATCATCGACCTGCGCGCGTCGCGGGGAGGGAGCGCGGGGCTCGCCAACTTCCTCATCAGCCACTTCACCGCCCCCAACCTGCTCTCCCTGGCGGTGTTCGACCCCGCCGCGGGCGACACCACGCTGCGCCGCACCCTCGCGGACGTCCCCGGGCCGCGCCGCTTGGACGTGCCGCTCTTCGTGCTGATCGACAACGGCGCGGGCTCTGCGGCGGAGGACGTCCCCTTCGTCCTGCACAACCTGGGGCGCGCCACGCTGGTGGGGGAGCGCACGGCCGGCGCGGGGCGCAACAACCGCATGTTCCCGCTGGGGCAGGGGATGAGCATCTCGATCTCGGTGACGCACGTGTGGGACCCGTGCACAGGCGCGGCGTGGGAGCGCTCAGGCGTCACGCCCGACATCCCCGTGCCGTCCGCCGACGCGCTGGAAGCCGCCCTGCGCGCCGCCCGTGACCCGGCCCGCCGGCCCGTCACGACGCTTCCCCAGGCGCAGTGCCGGCGGAGGTAAACCGCAACAGCAGCCTCACACAGAGCCACAGAGGGGAACCGCAAGAACGGCGGGAAGAAGTTCTCCGCGGCTTGCGGTTCTCCTCCGTTTCCTCTGTGTGAGGCCCTTCGATTTCAGATTCCTTGCGTCGGGCGGAGGACGGGGATAATATGCGTTTGAGAATCGTTCTCAACATATTTCGCTCCACCCGACGACCCGATGCGACAGATCACCCTTCTCGGGGCGGCGTGCCTGCTGTGCACCGCCCCGCTCGCGGCCCAGTCCGCCTCTTCCGCCGCCGTGCCCGCCGAGGCCCCGGCGAGCATCCGCTTCCACATTCCGGCGCAGCCGCTCGCCGATGCCCTGCGCGAGTTCGGGCGTCAGGCGGGCGTGCCGGTGCGCGCCGACCTGGCCGCGGCGGCGGGGGTGCGGTCGCGTGCCGTCGCCGGCGCGTACACGCCTGAGGAGGCGCTCGGCCGGCTGGTGGAGGGGACGGGGCTGAGGGGCTTCATCGCGGAGAACGGGATCGCGCAGGTCACGCGCGGCGGAACGGCGGCGTACACGCTGACGCCGCTGACCGTCGTCGGCACGCGGAACCGCGGGTACGCGGCGGCGCGCACCAGCAGCGCCACGAAGACGGAGACGCCGCTGCGCGACGTGCCGCAGTCGGTGAGCCTGGTGACGCGCGAGCTGATCGCCGATCAGGCGATGCAGGGGATGGGCGACGTGGCACGCTACCTTCCCGGGATCACGATGGGGCAGGGGGAGGGGCACCGCGACGCCCCCACCATCCGCGGCAACAGCTCCACCGCCGACTTCTTCGTGGACGGCGTGCGCGACGACGCCCAGTACTACCGCGACCTGTACAACGTGGAGCGGGTGGAGGCGCTCAAGGGCTCCAACGCGATGATCTTTGGGCGCGGCGGCGGCGGCGGCGTGCTCAACCGCGTCAGCAAGGAGGCGCAGTGGACGCCCACGCGCGCGGTGACGATGGAGGGCGGCTCCTTCGACCACCGCCGCGGGATGGTGGACGTGGGGCAGGGGCTGGGGAGCGCGGTGGCGCTGCGCTTCAACGGGATGTACGAGAACTCGGGCGGCTTCCGCGACCGGGCCTCGCTGGAGCGCTACGGCATCAACCCGACGCTGGCGCTCGCGCTCGGCACGCGCACCACCTTCCACGCGGGATACGAGCTCTTCAGCGACCATCGCTCGGTCGACCGCGGCCTCCCGTCGTTCAACGGGCGCCCGTCTGACGGGGACATCACCACCTTCTTCGGCAACCCGGACTCCAGCTACGCGCGGGTGCGGGTGCACTCGCTGGGCGGCGTGCTGGAGCACCGCACGCGCGGCGGCATCACGCTGCGCAACCGGACGCGCTACGCCACCTACGACAAGTTCTACCAGAACAGCTACCCCGGCGCGGTGAACGCGGCCGGCACGCAGGTGGCGCTCTCCGCCTACAACAACAGTACGGACCGCGCCAACCTGTTCAACCAGACGGACGTCATCGTGGAAGCCGCCACCGGCCCCGTGCGCCACACGCTGCTGGCGGGCGTCGAGATCGGGCGGCAGCAAACGGAGAACTACCGCGAGACGGGGTTCTACAACGACAACGCGGCCTCCTTCACCGCCCCCATCGGCGAGCCGACGGTCGCCACGCCCATCACCTTCCGCCAGAGCGCCACGGACGCGGACAACCGCGCGCGGACCTCGGTGGCCGGCGTGTACGTGCAGGACCAGGTGGAGCTCACGCGCTTCTTGCAGCTCGTGGGCGGGGTGCGCTTCGAGCGCTTCGACATCGGCGTCGTGAACTTCCGCAACGGCGAGGTGCTCGACCGCCGCGACGACCTGGTGTCGCCGCGCGCGGGGCTGGTGCTGAAGCCGGTGCAGCCGGTGTCGGTCTACGGCAGCTACAGCGTCTCGTACCTGCCCAGCTCGGGCGACCAGTTCAGCTCGCTGAACGCGACGACGGAGACGCTGGAGCCGGAGCGGTTCACCAACCGCGAGGTGGGCGCCAAGTGGGACGTGCGCCCGAGCTTCGCCCTGACCGGCGCCCTCTACCGCCTGGACCGCGACAACACCTCGGCCCCGGACCCCGTCGACCCCAAGAAGACGGTGCAGACGGGGAGCCAGCGCACCACGGGCTGGGAGCTCGGCGCGTCGGGCGACCTGACCTCGTCGTGGCAGGTGGTGGCCGGCTTCGCGTCGCAGAACGCGGAGATCACTAGCACCACGAGCGCGGCGAAGGCGGGCCAGCGCGTGGCGCTCGTCCCGCACCGCACGTTCGCGCTCTGGAACCGGGTGCAGCTCATCCCCGCGCTGGGCTTCGGGGTCGGGGTGGTGCGCCAGTCCGACATGTTCGCGGCCATCGACAACACCGTGACGCTCCCCGGCTTCACCCGCGCCGACGCCGCGCTCTTCCTGCGACTCGGCGCCCGCGCCAGCGCGCAGCTCAACGTGGAGAACGTCCTGGACGAGCGCTACTACGCCACCTCGCACGGCAACAACAACATCATGCCCGGCGCGTCGCGGACGGTAAGGGTGTCGGTGAGTACGCGTAGGTAACAGAAGTGCGTGAGTGCGTTAGTGCGTGAGTGCGTTTGGATCCAGCGCACTTACGCACTCACGCACTCACGCACCTTTTCTCTTTTCCTCCACACCGAAATGCGCACCCTCCGCAACTTCATCTTCTGGTGCCACCTCGTCGCGGGCGTTTTCGCGGGCGTCGTGGTGCTGATCATGTCCGTGACGGGCGTGCTGCTCACGTACCAGCGGCAGATCACGCTCTGGGCGGACATGCGGACGCTGGAGGCGGCGCCGCCCTCGGCGGGGGCGCAGCGTCTTGCGCCGGCGGCGCTGGTGGAGCGGGTGCTGCGCACGGAAAAGGGCAAGCCGACGGCGCTCACATGGCGCGCGGGCCGGGACACGCCGGTGCAGGTGGCGTTCGGACGGGAGCGCACCGTGTTCGCCAGCGCGTACACGGGCGAGGTGCTGGGGGAGGGCGGGGTGGGGGCCCGCGCCTTCTTCCGCAAAGTCACCGACCTCCACCGCTGGCTCGGCGCGGGCGAGGAGAAACGCGCGCTCGGCAAGATGGTGACGGGCGCCAGCAACCTCGCCTTCCTCTTCCTGGTGGTGAGCGGCTTCTACCTCTGGTGGCCGAGCGAGTGGAGCCGCCGGATGCTGCGCGGCATCACCTGGTTCCGCCGAGGGCTGCGTCCCAAGGCGCGCGACTTCAACTGGCACAACACCATCGGCTTCTGGTGCGCGGTGCCGCTCTTCGTGGTGGTGCTCTCCGGAGTCGTGATCTCGTACCAGTGGGCGGGCAACCTCGTGTACCGCGCCGCCGGCGAGTCGGCTCCCGCGCCCGCGGAGGGGGGCGGGCGTCCCGGTGGCGCGGGCGTCCCCGCGGCCGTCGCGCTCGCGGGGGTGGATGCGCTCTGGCCGCGCGTCACGCAGCGGGTGCCGGGGTGGCGCATCATCACGCTGAACCTTCCGCGCAAGCCGGACGCGCCGTTCGTCTTCAGCATCGACCGCGGCAACGGCGGCGAGCCGCACAAGCGCGCGCAGCTCACCCTCGACCGCGCCACCGGCCGCGAGACGAAGTGGGAGCCCTTCGCCGCCACCTCCCCCGGCCGCCGCATGCGCTCCATCCTCCGCTTCGCCCACACCGGCGAGGTCCTCGGCATCCCGGGCCAGACCCTCGCAGGCATCGTCTCTCTCGGTGCCGCCTTCCTGGTGTGGACCGGCCTCTCCCTCAGCCTCCGCCGCTTCAGCGCCTGGCGTGGGCGGCGGCGTACGCGCCCCGTCACGACGCGCGAGCGGGTGAAGGTCGAAGCAGCCTGAGACGCCCGCGGGCTGGCATGCATCTGGCCCACCGTGAGCCGCTTTCCTGAAAGGCTTACGAAAAGGGCTGCGATGCTCGATATGCGAAGGTGGATGGCGGCGGGGATGATGGCGGTGCTCGCGGCGTGCTCCGGCGGCGACCACGAGTACGATCCGGACAACGATGCGGAGGCGACGCGGCCGGCGATCACGGCGACGGCGCAGCAGCCCGCCTCGGCGCAGGCGCCCTCCCAACCGCCCGCAGAGAACCCGGCAACGGCGGTGCGCCCGGACTCGGTGCGGGCCGCGTTCGCGCGGGGAAGGCCGCTGGGGGCGAGCGAGATCGGCTGGTTGCGGCGCGACGTCAACCGCACGCAGGTCGCCACCGCGCAGGCTCTCGGGGTGCGCGCCTATGCGGACGCCCAGATTCAACAGCTCGTGCGGCAGGGTCGGCTGGTGGCGCTGGGGGACAGCACGCAGTACTGGGTGCTCCGCAAGATGGACCACTCGGTGCCATACGTGACGCCAGATGCGCGCGCCCTCCTGCTGCAGGTGGGGCGCCGCTTCCACGCGCGCCTCGACAGCCTGGGCATCCCGCGCTACCGGATGAAGGTGACCTCCGCGCTGCGTACCGGCTCCACCCAGGCGGAGCTGCGAAAGATCAACTCGTACGCGTCGCAGACGGCGAGCGCGCACGAGTTCGGCACCACGATGGACGTGTCGCACGAGCGCTTCGCCGTTCCCGTCGGCGCGGGGGCCCAGAGCGACACGCTCGAGGAGCTGGGAAAGGAGTACGCCAAGGTCCTCCAGGGCGAGCTTGGGCGCACCCTGATCGAGCTGCGCGCCCGCGAGATGCTGCACGTCATGATCGAGGACCGGCAGCCCGTCTACCACTTCACCGTGCGGCAGCGGCTGGCGGGGCGCTGACCCGGCCGCCGTGACCGGTGCCGCCCCGGACACGGGTGCGATGAATCGCGCCCCTACCACCACCGCTTCCGTCCGTTGACCTCTTTCGAGCAGCTCCTGGTCGGCCGGGTAGTGGCCGAGCGCTACCGCGTGGACGAGTTCCTGGCGAGCGGCGGGATGGGCGCGGTGTTCCGCTGCCACGACCTGCGCCTGGAGCGCGAGGTGGCGTTCAAGGTGGTCACGGCGCCTCCCGGCATCTCGCGGGAAGCGCGCGGCGTGCTGCGCGCCCGCTTCCTGCGCGAGGCCAAGACCGCCGCCTCCATCGCCCACCCCAACGTCGCCACCGTCCACGACTACGGCGTCGATGCGGAGCTGGACCTGGACTTCCTCGTGATGGAGCTGCTCGCGGGCGATGACCTGGGCGCGCGCATCGCCGACGGGTGGCGCCCGGGCCCGGAGGAGCTCGCCGGAATCCTGGCGCAGGCGGCGGACGGGCTGGCGGCGGGGCACGCGCGCGGCGTCGTGCATCGCGACGTGAAGCCAGGGAACCTGTTCGTGACGGGCACCGGCGCTTCGACGCTGATCAAGGTGCTGGACTTCGGGATCGCGCAGCCGGGCGCCGGGGGCGCATCGACCGTGACCCACCTGACCGGCGGCGGCGGGAACCCGCGCACCCCCGGCTTCGCGGCCCCCGAGCAGGAGGCCGGCGACCCCACCACGCCGGCGACCGACGTCTACGCGCTCGGCCTCACCGCCGTCGCGGCGCTCGCGGGCGGATCAGTCGAAGACCCCGCCGCCACCCTCGACGCGCTGGACCGCGAGCACCCCGCCCTCGCCGCCGTCCTCCGCCGCGCGCTGGAACCCGACCCCGCCCGCCGCTTCCCCGACTGCGCCGCGATGGGTGACGCTCTTCGCCACCTCGCGCCGCTCGCGAAGCCAGCCCCCGTGCGCCGTCCTACCACGCGCGCCGCGCTCCTCGCGATGCTCGCCGTCTTCGCGCTCGGAGTCGCGCTCTGGGCGTGGAACCGTCCGCGCGCCGCCCCCGCGCCCGTGGAAACCGAGGCTGAAGCGGTCGCCGCCGCGCGCGCCGTCTTCCGCGAAGTCAACGCGAGCGCGGGCCGCATGACGCGCCGCTACAACCCCAACCGCCGGGTGATGGCGTACCTGGACCGCTCAGGCGTCCGCAAGCTCGTCACGCGCATCCCCGCCGGCACGAGCGAGATGTACTTCGACCGCCACGGACTCCGCTTCGCCTCCGAGCCCAGCGCTGACGCGGGCGGAACCATCCATCGCTACTACTTCACCGCACGGGGCGAGCTCGCGCGCCACGAGCCACCCGCAACTGATCCGCGTCTGGACCAGCGTGCGCACGCATTGAAGTCCCAGGCGGAGGAGTGGGCAGCGGCGGCGCCCCGCTGGCCACCATCCGCCGCGCACTGATGATGATGCCGGGGGCAGCGTCTTTCCTGTACTCTTTCCGTTCCCTCCGTGCCTCTGTGTGAGGCCGCGGTTGCAGTTCTCTCTTCGCGTCTCCGCGCCTCCGCGTGAGACCCGCTGGTCACTTTGGTAGGGAGTACGGAAGTTGCTACCGTCCTCCCGCTTGCCCGATCGCCCCAACGCGGTCGCGCCCCACGATTCCCCGGGCAATGGACGGCCCGGCCGCCCTGCGGAACACGCGATTGCAGACCCTGACCGATCGCCGCCACCCCGGAGGTGCGGCGGAGAACGCGGCACCGGCGCTCTTCATCCTGAACGAGCGCCAGCACTGCACGTTCATGAACTCCGCCGCGGAGCGCCTCACCGGCTACACGCTCGCCGACGTGCAGGGCCGCCCGCTTCACGACGTCATCCACCACACCAGGCCGGACGGGCGCCCGTATCCCATCGGCGAGTGCCCCATCGAGCGTGCCTTCGACGAGGACGCGCGTGCCGAGGGTGAAGAGGTGTTCGTGCACCCCGACGGCCGCTTCTACCCCGTCGCGTACAGCGCGTCGCCGATCCGCGAGGCGGGGCGGCGGGTGGGGACGATCGTGGAGGTGCGCGACTCGGTGGCGGAGCGGCGGGTGCAGGCGGAGCGGCGCGGGCTCGTGGAGGCGCTGGAGCTGGAGCGCGCGCGGCTCACCAGCGTCTTTCAGCACGCCGCGTCGTACATCGCCGTCGTGCGCGGGCCGGACCACGTCTTCGAGCTCGCCAATCCGCTGTACCGCCGGCTCGCGGGAGACCGGCCCCTCCTGGGAAGGACCGCGCGCGAAGCCCTCCCCGAGCTCGTGGACCAGGGCTACATCGACCTGCTGGACGACGTGTACCGCAGCGGCAAGCCGTACACGGCCACCGAAGCGCCCGTCGTCTACCAGCGCACGCGGGACGAGCCGCCCTCCAGGCACTTCATCAACTTCGTCTACCAGCCGCTCGACGGCCCCGACGGGACCGTTTCCGGGATCCTGGCGCACGGAGTGGACGTCACGGAGCAGGTGCTCGCGCGGCAGGAGGTGGAGCAGGCGCGCGACCTCACCAGCCGGCTGCAGGAGCTGACGGTGGCGCTGGCCGCCAGCTCAACGCCCGAGGACGTGGCGGAGGTCGTGGTGGCGCAGGGGGTGGTGGCGACCGGCGCGGCCACCGGGCTGCTCGCCCTGCGCGACGGCGGCGAGGTGGTGGTTCTGCGCCAGAAGGGGCTGCCGGAGGACGTCTTCCGCGAGCACGCGCGTTTCCCGCTCGACACGCCCGGCCCCGCGGCGGCGAGCGTGCGCACGGGCGAAGCGTTCTTCATCGAGACCAGAGAGGAGGCGCGCGGCCGCTTCCCCAGGAACGGAACGACGCTCGAAACCCGCGCCGTGGCTGCCGTCCCGCTCACGATGGCCGGCGAGACGATCGGGGCGATCGCGTTCACCTTTACGGAAGAGCGCGCCTTCCCGCGGGAGAGCCGCGACTTCTTTCTGGCGCTGGGGCGCCAGTGCGCGCAGGCGCTGGAGCGTGCGCGGCTGGTGGAGGCGGAGCGCGAGTCCCGCGCCCTCGCCGAGCGCGCCGCGGACCGCGCGCGGCGGGTGCAGCGCCTCACCGCGCAGCTCAACGAGGCGGTGGGGCGCGCGCAGATCGCCGACGTGATCCTGGAGGGCGGGCTCGCCGCCGTGGTCGCGGACGCCGGGTCGCTGGCGCTGGTGCACTCCGATGCCGACGGGCGGCCCGAGCGCTTCGAGATCATCCGGACGCGCGGGTACGGCGCCGAGGTGGCGGAGCGGTACCGCACCTTCCCGGTCGAGCCCGGCAAGCCGCTCTCAGAGGCGGCGCTGCGGCGCGAGACGATCGCCATCGGCACGCCCGCGGAATGGGCGCGCGTCTTTCCCACGGCCACGGAAGACCTGGAAAAGCTCGGCTTCCAGGCGTTCGTAGCGGTGCCGGCGACCGTGGGGGAGCGCACGCTGGCGGCGCTCTCCTTCAGCTTCCGTGAGCCGCAGGAGTTCGACGACGCCACGCGCACCTTTCTCTCCACCCTGAGCGAGCAGTGCGCGCTGGCGCTGGAGCGGGCGCGGCTGCACGAGGTGGAGCTTCACCAGGCGGAGTGGCACGCCGCGCTCTTGGAGACGATCCAGGACGCGTTCGTGGCGCTGGACTCGCAGCTCCACTACACCTACGTGAACCCGCGCGCCGAGGCGCTCCTGGGCCAGCGCGCGGCGGATCTCCTGGGGCGGCGCATGGAGGAGGCGTTCCCCGACGCGCCACGATCGCCCGTGCACGAGGCCGTCCTCCGCACGCTGTCGACCGGCGTGGGGACGCAGGTGGAGGGGTTCAGCCCGGTGATTGGGCGGTGGGTGGAGGCGCGCATCTATCCCGCGCCGGCCGGCGTTTCGCTCGTCTTCCAGGACATCACCGAGCGTCGGCGCGCACAGGATGCCTCCGACCTGCTGGCCGAAGCGAGCCAGCTCCTCTCCGCCTCGCTGGACTACGAGGCGACGCTGCGGACCGTGGCCGACGCCGCGGTGCCCCGGCTGGGAGACTGGTGCGCGGTGGACGTGGTGGAGGACCCGGCGGCGCGCGAGTGGCCGCCGCGCATCGAACGCCTCGCCGTCGTCCACCGCGACCCGGCGAAGCTGGCGCTGGCCGCGGAGCTCGCCGAGCGCTACCCCACCGACTGGGCGGCTGAGACCGGCTTCGCGAACGTGCTGCGCACCGGCACGCCCCTGTTCGTACCGGACGTCACGGACGAGATGCTCGCCGCCGGCGCCCGCGACGAGGAGCACCTGGCGATCCTGCGCGCCCTGCACTTCTCCTCCTTCCTGGTGGTCCCGCTGAACGCGCGCGGCCTCACCGTGGGAGCGCTCACCCTGTGCATGACCGAGTCGGGGCGCCACTACGACGCGCGTGACCTGGAGCTGGTGCAGGACCTGGCGAGCCGCGCGGCGGTGGCCATCGACAACGCGCGCCTCTTTCGCGACGCCGAGCGCGCCCGCGCCGAGGCGGAGAGCGCGAACCGCAGCAAGAGCGAGTTCCTGGCGACGATGAGCCACGAGCTGCGCACCCCGCTCAACGCCATCGACGGCTACGCCGAGCTGATCGAGCTGGGAGTGCACGGCCCCGTGACCCCCGCCCAGGCCGAGGCGCTGCTCCGCATCCGCCGCAGCCAGAAGCACCTGCTGGGCCTCATCAACGAGGTGCTCAACTACGCCCGCCTGGAGACGGGCGCCGTGCACTACGACCTGGCGGTGGTGGACGTCGCTGCCGCCATCGCCGAAGTGGAGTCGCTGGTCCTGCCGCAGGTGCGCGCCCGCTCGCTCGTGCTGGAGACCGAGGCGGCCCCGCTGACGGCGTTCGCGGACGGCGAGAAGCTGCGGCAGATCCTGGTGAACCTTCTCTCCAACGCCATCAAGTTCACCGACCCCGGCGGCCGCATCGGCGTCCGCTCGCGAAGCATGGGCGCGCGCGTGGAAATCGAGGTGAGCGATTCGGGAATCGGCATCGCGCCTGACAAGCTGGACGCCATCTTCGAGCCGTTCGTGCAGGTGGGCCGCGCCCTCAACAACCCCAGCGAGGGCACGGGCCTGGGCCTCGCCATCTCCCGCGACCTTGCCCGCGCCATGAACGGCGACCTCACCGTCCGCAGCGCCCCCGGCGAGGGGAGCACCTTCACGCTGGTGCTGCCGGGGGCTGGTGGTAGTGGCGAGTGAACTCGCTGCTACAAAAGCACAAAGTCCGCCTTCGCGGACTCGCCGGCCACCATCCGCCTTCGCTCACCGTCCTCTTCCTGAACCTCTCCCGCACAAAACAGATCCCGTAGGGCAGCCCCACGTGGCTGCCCGTGCCCGACGCGGCTCCGCCGCCGCCGTCCCAGGAGCGAATGAATTCGCCGCTGGAAAAACACGAAGTCCGCCTTCGCGGACTGACCTCGGCCTTCGAGCCGGCTTCAGCCGCCCTCCCGTGGTTCCAGCCGGGGGCTTCAGCCCCCGGTGCGCATCCGCCGGTGGCGCATCCCCCGGCAATGCAGCGCTGATCCCGCCCAGGCGAGCCTGCGAAGGCAGGCATCCCGCGGTTGTTGCAGCGGTTTCAACCGCCGGTGTCCTACCCCGCCTCCAACTCGAACACCCCGATCGGCCGCGGCGAGGTCTCCTCGCCTAGGTTCCATTTGGTGAGGGAGATGCGCCAGCCGCCGGCTTCCAGCGACTCCAGCAGGCGCAGGCTGGGGGCGCGGAACGGGTCGGAGAGGAGGATGCGGCCGCCGGGGGCGAGGTTGCTCACGAAGATGTGGCGAAGGTGAGAGTGCATCGACTCGCCGTACAGGATGTCCGAAGCGATGATCCAGTCGTAGCGCACCGCATCGTCCCAGGCGGTCCAATCGGCGATGCGGTGCTCGATGGCGGAGATGCCGTTCAGCACCGCGTTGTGCCTGCAGACGGACATGGCCATCTCGTGCCGGTCCGTCTGCACGACGCGCGCGCCGAGCGAGGCGGCGACGATCCCCGGAAGCCCGGTACCCGCGCCCAGTTCCAGCACGCGGGCGCCGCGCAGCCCATCCGCGCGCCCGGCCACGTCGTGGGCCAGCGCGATGGCGGCGGGCCAGAGCGCGACGCCGTACGGCAGCCGGTCGCGGAACTCGCGCAGGAAGTGCTGCTCGTCGTCGTGGGTCAGCACCACGCCCGTGTGCAGGATCGTCCACTCGTGCCCGGCCAAGCCCAGGCGGGACTCGTGAAGCGGGAACTCCCCGGACTCGGTCTGCAGCACCTGCGGCCGCGTGGCGGATGCGCTCATGCCCCGCGCCGGGCGCAAGCGCCGTTCCGGCGAGGGCCACAGCGGGCGGGCAATCGGCACCGTGCGGACATGCGGGCGGCGGAGCAGCGTCGGGCACGGGCGCGATGAATCGCGCCCCTACCAGATCATTGCGCAAGGCACAGACCTACGCAAACCCCCTCCCCCGGGCGGTTTCGGGGGAGGGGGATGCGTCGCGGAGCGACGCTGGGGGTGGGGGGCCCCTTACGGAACCTCCTCCTCGTCCCCCCCGCGCTCCGGCTGCTGCTCGCGGCGGACGCGCGGCTGCTGGCCGAAGTTGTAGCTGAAGCTCAGGAAGACGCCGCGCGCACCCATCCGGCGCTCCGTCTCCTGGTAGAAGCGCTCGTCCTCGGTCAGCGAGCGGAAGCGCATCGTGTTGAACGGGTCCACCACGCGCAGGCTCACGCTGGCCCGGTCGCCCATCAGCTTCTGGCGCAGGGCGAGGTTGAACATCTGCCGCCCCGACACACGCCCCTGCTCCGTGGCCATCGGCGCGCGGTACATCAGGAAGCCCTGCGCATCCAGCCGCGGCGTGATCTTGAACGTGGCGTTCATCCGCGCCGACCACCCGAAGGCATCGCTCCCCACGCCGGTGCCCACGTTGCTCGCGTCGGTCACCTGGCGGAAGGCGCTCAGCCCGCCGAAGCCCGTGAGGCGCCCGCGGCGGATCGACGTGTTGAAGTCCGCGCCGTACGAGTCGGTCGTGGCGACGTTCTGGAAGGTGGTCGTGGCCACGCCCGTGGCATCGTCCACCGTGGTGAAGCGCCGCACCGCGTCCGTGGCGTGGCGGTAGAACGGGGTGAGCTGGATGGTGCCCAGCTCGCCCGACTGCTGGAAGCCGACCTCGAACGAGTGCGTGTACTCCGGCTTCAGGAACGGGTTGCCGCGGAAGACGTTGAGCGGGTCCTCCACCCGGCCGAACGGGTTGAGCTGCTGCGTGCGCGGACGCTCCACGCGCTTGGAGTAGCTCGCCTTCAGCTGCCGCGAGTCGTCCAGGTTGTAGGCAACCAGCGCGCTGGGGAAGAAGGAGTTGTAGCTGTTCTCGAACGTCTCGCCCGTGGTGGCCAGGTCGAACTCGCTGGTGGCCCGCTCCAGGCGGAGCCCTCCCTGCAGGTCGAAGCTCCCCACCGTGCTGGCGAGCACCCCGTAGCCGGCGTGCACCGTCTCGTCGTACGCGAAGGCGTTGGTCCGCGACGCGTCCACCTCGTACGCATCGGAGTCGTAGGAGAAGAGCGAAGCGGTGAAGTCGCTGTCCAGCTGCCGCAGCGTTCCGCGATAGCCGGTCTCCAGCCGCACGCGCTCGCCCAGCGGCCGCGTGTAGTCGGCCGTGAGCGTCCAGTTGCGGGTGCGCTCGTCGTTCCCCTGCCTCTCCAGGAAGGGGAGCGCGTCGGCCGCGGTGCCGTCCGGCAGCATCGCCTGCTCCGTGTAGCGCGTGAGCTCGTCCTCGCCGTTGCGGTTGAAGCGCAGCTCGGTGGCGAACTCGTTCTGCCGCGGGCGGATGGTGTGGCGGTAGCCGAGCACGTAGTCCAGCCGCAGCTCGCTCCCTTCCTCGTCCGTCCGCCGGTCGCGGATCCCCAGCAGCTCGCGGGCGGAGCCGAACTCGCGATATTCGTTGAGGTCGTTGCGGTCCGAGCTTCGGGTGCTCAGCAGCAGGCTGGTGTGGAGCACGTCGCGGCTCGCCAGCTTGTACTCGGCGCTGGTGTTGAGCGTGTGCGAGATCGGCGCGAACGCACCCGCCGCGTCCTGCTCCAGGTAGGTGAGCGGCGTGAGGTAGCGGTTCTCGCGGAAGGTGAAGCCCGTCGTCTCCCGGTCGTCGCGCATGAAGCCGTAGTTGCCGAACAGCGTCAGCGGCCCTTTCTGGAAGCCCAGGTTGCCGGAGACGTTCACCTGTCCCGTGGTGCCCCCGCCGGCCGTGATGCCGCCGCTCGTCCCCAGGTCCGTGTTCTGGCGCAGGACGACGTTGACGATCCCCGCCATCCCCTCCGGATCGAACTTGGCGGACGGGTTGGGGATCACCTCCACGCGGTCCACCATGTTGGCGGGGAGCTGCGCGAGAAAGGCGCCGAGCTGCTCGCCGCGCATCGGCGACGGGCGGCCGTTGATCTGCACGACGACGTTCTCGTTGCCGCGCAGGCTCACGCGCCCGTCGATGTCCACCTCGACCGACGGCACGTTGCGCAGCGCATCGACCGCGTTGCCGCCGGCCGCCGCGGGCATGTCGCGCAGCGTGTAGGTGTTGCGGTCCGGCGCCAGCGCCGCCTCGCGCCGCGCGGCGGTGACGGTCACGCCTTCGAGCTGCACGGCGCTCGCGGCCAGCCGGATCGTCCCCAGCGTGGCGACCGGCGTCTCCGCGCTGACGGCGATGCCGGGCCGCGTGGACGCCTGGTGCCCGAGCGCGGTCACCCGCAGGTAGTACCGCCCGGGGCGCACCCCTTCGATGCGAAACGCCCCGTCCGCCCCGGTGAGTGCCCCGTTGACGAGCGAGGAGTCGGCCGCGCTGCGCACCTCGGCCGAGGCGGAGCGGATCGGCTGGCCCGTCGCCGCATCCACCACCGTCCCGCGAATTTGCCCGGCGGCCTGCGGTGCCTGCGCTCCCGTCCGTCCCCCCGGCGTGCCCTGCGCGGCCAGCTCGCCGCCCGCGCCCAGCGCCACTATGAGTGCAATCGTTCCCGTATATCTCAACTCAGACATCCCGCATGAGGGTCCGGGGCGCCGCGGGTCCCGAACGAAACCGCGCCGCCCTTCGTGCTTTCCCACTTCCTTACAACCACCCCGCTCCAAACGTTTGGCGAGCCTGATGACGAACCCTCCCGCCGTTCTCGCTGTATCCCTCTGTGGCTCTGTGTGATGCGCCGTTGTCTTTGCCTGATCCGTCCGCGCGGGATATTCTCCGGCGGATCGCGATGCCGAACCGTTCCGAGATAGTCGAATGTACGAGTCGCAGCTCACCACCGGATCTCCGCCGCCGCACGAGCCCGAGGCGCTGTCGGTGCTGCGCCGCATCCTGCTCGCGGTGGTGCTGGTGGGGATCGTGGGACTCACCGCCGAGCTGCTCCTGCTGGAGCATTACGAGGACGTGTGGCAGTGGACGCCGCTCGCCCTCCTCGCCGCCGGCCTCGTCGTGGCGGCCGCGGTGGCGCTGCGGCCGGGGCGCGTGGTGCTGCTGGCGTTCCGGGCCGTGATGGCCGTGTACGTCGTGGCCGGGGCGCTCGGCGCGTATCTTCACCTGCTGGGCAACGCCGAGTTCGAGCGCGAGTCCGATCCCGCGCTCACGGGAACGGCGCTGCTCTGGGAATCGCTCAGCGGCGCCACTCCCGCGCTCGCCCCCGGCGCGCTGGCGCAGCTGGGGCTCGTGGGGCTGGCGCTGGCGTACCGGCACCCCGCGCTGCGCCGCACGAAGCGCTGAACTTCATCCAACTACGGAGGACCGATGCACAGAACCGCCGCCGCCCTCGTACTCGCCACGCTCCTCGCCGCGTGCGGCAGCGACGCACCGGAGCAGGACACCGCCACCCCGGACGCCACGCCGCCCGCCCCCGCGCCCGCCGCGGACACCACCGCCGCTCCGGCCGCGGAGGGCGCGATGGTCGATCCGAACACCGCCACGCGCGAGCAGCTCACCGCCGCCGGCCTGGACGCCGCCGCCGCCGATGCGCTGATCCAGGGCCGCCCCTACGCCGACATGCTCGCCGTCGATCGCGTGCTCGCCGCGCGCCTGGGCGAGCCGCAGCGCAAGGCCGTGTACGCCAGGGTGTGGAAGCCGATCGCCCTCAACAGCGCGACTAAGGAGGAGATCCTCCTGATCCCCGGCGTCGGCCCGCGCATGCAGCACGAGTTCGAGGAGTACCGCCCGTACCGCAACATCGAGCAGTTCCGCCGCGAGATCGGCAAGTACGTGGACAAGGCGGAAGTCGCGCGCCTCGAGAAGTACGTCGAAGTTCGCTGAGGGAGGGAACAGCGCGTCACACAGAGGGCACAGAGAGAACTACAAGGCGCGGAGGGAACCCCCTCCGCGCCTCTGTCTTATCAACCCGGCGGATTCGCGAGCAGCGCCTGAAATCGCTCTAGGAACTCGCCCACGTCGATGCCATCCACCAGCGCGTGGTGCACCTCGATGGCCACGGGCATGCGCCACGTATCTCCGTCCGCGAACCGCTTGCCGAAGACGAGCTTGGGAACGGAGTCCTCGCGGCGGAGCGCGTTGGTGAAGGAGGTGAAGCGGATCCACGGCAGCACCGTGCTGTGGAGGTAGGCATCGTCGTCCTCGCGCGCGTCCTCCAGCAGCGCCGTCCCCGCGCGCGCCCTCTCCAGCTCCGCGCGTCCGGCGGCGGCGAAGCGCGAGAACGACGGATCGTGCGGAAAGTACCCGAAGCCAAAGGTGCGGTCCGGACGGAGCACCGTGCACCCGATCGACACCGTGTCGTGGCACCACACGCGCTCGCCGCGAATGCGCAGCCGGAACGCCTCGGTCGCGCTCGCCGCGTGCATCCCGGCGAAGAGCGTCGCCAGGATGAACGACGGGCCGTCGGGGCGGCGCGATGCCTCGTACAGCGCCGTCACGTCTACTTCGGTCGAGACGCTGAAGTGCGGGCGGTCGTAGCCGCGGAACAGGTGGAAGTGCTCCCGCCGGGCCCAGCGGTCTAGGTCGATGTAGTGCGCCACCGCGTTCACTCCGGGAGCACGAGAGGGGCGAGCCGGTCCGCGAGCCAGCCGGGTTGTCCGCACAGCCAGAAATCGGCCGCATGCAGCAGTCGGACCGTTACGTCCTGCCCCATCGTGCTCTCCGCCTGCGCGACGGCCAGTAAGCCCGCCGGGTCCAGACCCCCACGTACGTCCTGGAGTCCATCCCTTCGTCCTCTTTTCGATTCATGGCGCCCATTCGTGCCATACTTTGGAGTTGTACAGTCGCAGGCGAAGTGCGAACGCAGGCCTCGGGTTGACGCCCACGCTTGCCGCAAGTAGATACCAGCACCCTCAGCGGGGCCCCGCCCCTTCTCACCGCTCGTCTACACCGTCCAGATCTCCGGAGACGCTACGCATGAACGTGATTACGGCCAGCTCCATGGACGTCTTGTGTATTGAAGCGATTAAATTTATCAAAACGCACGGGTATGCGGTGAAGACCAGGCAGGGGCCGGCCCAGCAGGTGCACGATCTTACCCTCCTCCTTTCCGATTCGAGGCGCCGGCTGCTCACCTTGCGTGCCCCGGATTCGCTCAAGTATCTGGCGCGAGAGTTTTTGGCGTATTTTCGCGGATCTCTACGGGCTCGCGATGGACTTCAGCAGGCTGCCAGGCGCTGGCGTGAAATTGCTGACCAGTATGGATATGTGAATTCGAACTACGGCTATTACGTCTTTCACGAGCGGCCCAGGGGCCAATCTCAGTTCCAGTGGGTGCTGGACTGCCTCTCGCGGAATCTCCAGTCTCGCAGGGCTCTGATCAACATCAATCAGCCATGGCACAAGGACCCGGACGGCGCCGATTTCCCGTGCGCAGTGGCGGCGCACTTTTTCGTTGCGGACGACTACCTCAACTGCCGGGTCTACATGAGAAGTGTCGACGTAGTCTGGGGAGTGCCGTACGACCTTGCCTTCTTCGCGTTCGTCACTGAGCTGTTGTTCTATAGCCTTCTGCCAATTGCGCCTGCGATACGTTTGGGCTCTACAGCCGTTGTAGCGACGTTCAGCCAGATCTACGTGCGGACAGCCGATCTGGCGGACAATACGCTGGCCGCACGTCCCAAACTGGACGACACCATGCCGCAGGTGGCCGACGCGGCGACTGTCCTCAACGATATCTATTCAGACTCTACCAACAGTGCGATCCTCAAGTGGCTTCATGAGATGGCTGACTTCCAAGCCGTGTCTGGTCCGCGGACATGACTGCGTGTGGGCGCGGCAGGGCAGACCGCGGATGCGTCGGAGCAGGACCGGCGCGACGACACGCCCGAGCAGCTGGGCCTCGAGCGGCGGCTCGGGCGGCGTAGTCGCGGACGCCATAGGTGGTCTTCATGGACCAGAACTTGGGGATGCACATGCTGCAGAAGTGCGCGATCCTGGCGCCTTCCGCCAACAGCGTCTCATCGTCGTACGGCAGCGGCTTACCGGGTCCAGCGGTCGGATAGGGCAGCCGCCTGTTCCAAAACGAGCTCCACAGCGCCAGGCTGCTTGTCAGGCGGATATTTCCACTTCTGGAGTGACCGTCGAACCAGAATGCGGAGCCGCGCGCGCACGGCTTCGCGCTTCTGCCAGTCGATCGTCACGCTCTCACGGAGCTTCTGTGTGATCTCGACAGCGAGCTTCTTCAGCACCTCGTCGCCGAGTTCCCGAACGGCACTCTCGTTGTTCGCGAGCGCATCGTAGAACGCGATTTCGTCAGCGGACAGACCGAGGTTCGCATCACGCTCCAGCTCGGCCTGGTACTCCTTGGCCATCTGGATCAGTTCCTCAATGACCTGCGCCGTCTCGATTGCACGATTGTGGTACTTGCGCAGCGCCTCCCGTAACCTTTCGTCGTACTTCTTCTCCTGCAACACGTTCGTACGGCTGCGGGAGCGGATCTCGTCCCGGAGCAGCTTTTCGAGCAGCTCCACGGCGAGATTTCGGGCCGGCATGTGCCTCAGATCCTCCAGGAACTCCGGGGAGAGGAGGCCGATATTCGGCTTCTCCAACCCAGCCAGGGCGAAGATGTCGTCTACGCCCGTCGCGACGATGGAATTGTCGAGGATCTGCTTGAGCGCGCTGTGCTTCTCCGCCTCCGTGCGCTTCCGCTCCACCGTGGTGAACTTGAGGATGGCGGCCCGGACCGCCGAGAAAAATGCGACCTCCGTGCGTACTTCGGCGGCATCATCGAGCGTCGCGCAGAGCGCATACGCGGGCATGAGCGCCGCCATCGTGTCCAAGAACCGCGTCTTTCCGTCCTTCAGGCCCAGGATGTGGTTGGCCGTGGGCACCAAAAGCTTGAGCGCCTGCGTTTCGTACGCGCGATAATCCAGGCCGTGCATCATCCCCGCGAGCACGTGCAGCTTTTCCAGCACGATGGCGAGCGCCTCTTCGCTCCGGAGCGTGGCGTCTCCGCGTCCCCGGGCATCTGCGTAGGTCTTCAGCGCGCTCTTCAGTTCGTTGGCGATGCCGATGTAATCCACCACCAGACCGCCCGGCTTATCGCGGAAGACGCGGTTGACGCGGGCGATGGCCTGCATCAGGCTGTGCCCCTTCATCGGCTTGTCCACGTACATCGTGTGGCACGGCGGAGCATCGAAGCCGGTGAGCCACATGTCGCGGACAATCACGAGCCGGAGCGGATCGGCGGGGTCCTTGAACCGCTTCTCAAGCCGCTTCTTCACCTGCTTCGTGTACAGGTGCGGCTGCAGCAGCTTCTTGTCGGACGCGGAGCCGGTCATCACCACCTTTATGGCGCCTTTTTCAGGATCCGGGTCGTGCCAGTCGGGACGAAGCGCGACGATCTCGTTGTAAAGGCTCGCGCAAATGTCACGGCTCATGCACACGATCATCCCCTTGCCCTCCAGCACCTCCAGCCGTGCCTCGAAGTGCTGCACGAGATCAGCGGCTACCTGGTTGAGCCGTGGCTCCGCCCCGACCAGCTTTTCGAGCGTGGCCCACTCGCTCTTGGCCCGCTCCCGGGCGGCGACGTCCTCCTCGTCCTCGACAACCTCCTCCACCTCCCGGCTCAGGCGCTCGATCTCGGCCTGGTTGATGTCGAGCTTCGCCAGGCGGCTTTCGTAGTAGATGGGGACCGTGGACCCATCGGTCACCGCATCCTGGATGTCGTAAATGCTGACATAGTCGCCGAACACCGCGCGGGTGTCCCGGTCCTCCAGCGACACGGGCGTTCCGGTGAAGCCGATGAACGTCGCGTTCGGCAAGGCATCGCGCAGATGCTTGGCGTACCCGTAGACGTAACGGCCCGTCCTGGGATCGAGGCGCGCGGCCTTGCCGTACTGGCTGCGGTGCGCCTCGTCCGAGATCACGACTACGTTTCCGCGGTCGGTGAGCCGCGGATGCGCGGCCTCGCCTTCCAGCAGCGTGAACTTCTGAACGGTCGTGAAGATGATCCCGCCAGCCGTGCGGGCGGCCAGCATCTCACGGAGTTCTTCGCGGCTGTTGGCCTGCTCCGGCGTCTGCTTCAGAAGTTCGGCGGCGGCGCTGAAAGTGCCGAAGAGCTGTCCGTCTAGGTCGTTGCGGTCAGTGACCACCACGAGAGTCGGGTTCCGCATTTCAGGCTGCTGCAGCAGCTTGCCCGCGTAGAACGCCATGGTGATGCTCTTGCCCGAGCCCTGCGTGTGCCACACGACACCTGCCTTGTGCGACCCGGGCAGCACCTCGTGGTCACGCACCCAGATCGGCTCGTGCACTTCCACGCCCGATGCGGGCGAAGCCGTGGCGACAACGGTGGCCCGCACCGCCTCTCGCGCGGCGTGGAACTGGTGGTAGCCCGCGATCTTCTTAGTGAGCGTGCCGCCGTCCTGCTCGAACAGGACGAAATACCTGACGTAGTCCAGGAACAACTCCGGCATAAAGAAGCCCCGGACCAGCGTTTCCAGTTCGAACTCCAGCAGCGGGCGGTCGCGTTCGTGCCGCATGGTACGCCACGGGAGCATCCGCTCCGGGTCGGCGCTCAGCGATCCGATACGCGCGGTCACGCCGTCGCTCACGACCAGCGCCTCGTTGGTCGTGAAGAGGTCCGGGAGCTCGTCCTTGTAGGTCTGGACCTGGTTGAACGCGTCCCAGACGTCGGTGTTCTCGTCCGCCGGGTTCTTGAGCTCGATTAGCGCCAGCGGAAGCCCGTTCACGAACACCACCAGGTCCGGGCGGCGCAGTTGCTTGGTGCCCTTCACGGTGAACTGGCTCACGACCAGGAAATCGTTGCGCGCCGGGTGCTCGAAGTCGATCAGCCGCGCCAGATCCGTGCGCTTCCGCTCTCGGTCGATGTACTCCACCGGCACGCCGTCCAGGAGCAGGCGATGGAAGAGCCGGTTGCGCTCGATCAGCAGCGGATGGCTTACGTGGGCCGCGGCATGCGCCGCCTGTTCGATGGCGGCATCAGGGAGATGCGGTGTGATCCGAGCAACGGCACTGCGCAGCCGGCGCTGAAGCACCACCTCTCGAAAGTCGTTGCGTTCAGGGGAATCGCCGTCTGCCGTCAAATTTGGCCCATGCGCGGTCTGCCAGCCTTCGCTGCGAAACCATTGGAGGCAGAGTTGCTCGAGTTCGTGCTCGGTCATCATTTGCGCCGTAAGCTCATTGCCGAGGTGCCCCGAATGGGGCTCGGCGTTATTCGACTGACGTATCACGCCTCCGTTAGCGCTACTAACAAAGCTTCAATGGATTCATCGTGCTCACCCGCTGGATACCAGATCGGGAAGATGTTGGAAGTGGCGAGTTCCTTCGTACGGGCGACGCGATCGACTCCGTCAGCAAGTTCCATGAGGGCGTAGTGGCGTGGGAGGTTCGCGCCGCCTTCCTCCGCGACAACGTCCTGCATCGCGCGTAGCGTCCGATCGACAGTAAGTCGACACCCTAGAAACAGCAGCGAACGGCCGAATATGAAGCGTGAAAAAAACCGCCTCACCGCCCCCTCGTCGGCGTATACGCGGCCGTATTCACTCGCGAGCAAGACACGATCGGCGGTGGCCTCGCAACTGCCGTGCATCTTGATTAGCACGCGCCCCCCTTCGGCTACCAACCGAACGGCCTCGGGTAGCGAGTTGCCGAGTACCACACGGTCAAATCCTTGTTGTGAGCGAGCGAAAACCCGTTCAAGGACGGTATCGAAGTTGGTGGTAACTACGTGCGAATCGGGAAACAGGACGGGAAGCCATTGAATGGGCCCACAGATCTCGTTATCGCACCCAAATCGGGCCTGCAAATGCTCCGAAAAGAGGTTCGAGCCCAAATCATCATACAAAGTCTGCGCAGCACCTTCGTAGTCCTCATTGCTCAAGAGCCTCTCGATGTCGTCTTCCGCTACATGTGAGTCCGCCTGAACACTCCAGAGATAGGAAGTCCAATCTGGATACCCGCTAGGCATCGACATCCCAGCTCCCACGAATGGCAACACCGTCCCTCTTTGATAAGCGCGCTTGAGTGCTGCAAAGCGATCTGCATTAACGTGCGAGGCAAGGATGTCCTCAGACCGTTCGAGCATCCGCTGTTTGCGTTGTCCAACCCACTCATCGTACGAGAGCTTGTACGTCGCCGGTTCAAGTTCAGACAAGATACGACTACGCTGGAAGACAGATCCGACGATGTTGACATCGCCTTCACTGTTCAACTCGTCGTGGTAGAGGGAGCGGAGGAATTCCACTGAACCGCTCCTCAAATCGGGTGTCTCAGGGGGATTTCCCCTGAAATCAACTTGGGTAGCACGCTGTCCCGGAGCTCAGATAACGTTTCATTTTGCCTGAGGCCCAACGAGATACGCTCCCGCAAGGGCGTAGTAAGCGCGTCGAAGTGTCCCAAAACCTCACAAGGAGGGACAATAGTCAGTAGCCCGGCCAGCTTTGAGCGGTTCAGTTCCGTTTGTCCGGTGGATCCCTCTCCTAGCTGCTCTATCTCAGATTGGCGGCGAGCGAGTTCAAGACCAAGGAAGTTCCATGTAATCGACGGGCCACTACGCACGACGGTTACATGGGAATCGACAATTGTAGGTTCATCTAGATGGAACACTTGGGCAACACGCCCCAGAGTTCCAACTCCAGTTGAATTCACGAGCACATCTCCAACGCAGAGCTCCCGTCCGCGAATGCCACGCACATTTGAATCGTGCCGTCTAGCTTTGGACAAGTCGAGCACGTTATCGCGGATACACCTCTGATTTATCACAAGTATACCCGCCTTGTCTGTATACTTAGGCGAAATGCCGCGAGCTAAGCTGGCTGTTACAGTCTGTAGAGCTTCAACTTGCCACGTTCGCGGGATCTTTCCAATCTCCGAATCGTCCAATGCTTCTGGAAATAGTTGCGCAAGCTCGGCCAACTTCTCATATCGCTCCTTCGGCATTTCGTCTAGCTCATCCTCAGCCTTGCTGCTCAACACGCACATGGCGGCGCGTACCACGTCGCGCCCCTCGCTCCGCGCAACCATCTTTGCGCGCACCGGTAGAAAATCGACAAACCAAGCTCGGAAAATAGTTTGCGCGATGTCTTCGAGTGTCTTATTGAACCGTCGGTTTTGGAGCAAGGAGTGATGCAACGAGTCGAGAATGTCGACTGCCGAATCCTGGTGTTCTCGAGATGGGAGCGCAATTTCTACAGTGTCAGCAAACTTCGTAAACTGAAACCGAGCAACGCCCGTGTGTTGGACCTGGTGCTCCCACATCATCCCGGCATTGTACATCCATCGCAGATACCAGAACACATATTTTGGATTAACTTTCCTCGAATCTATACGGATGAACCGAGCGAAGCTTGCGCAAGTCGCTGGATACTCGAACTCCTCTAGGAGATCGGCGGAAATAAGCAGCACGCGCCCCGTGGGTCTTTCGCGAGCACCGCCGGCCGTCTCAATGACTATGTCGTTAGGCTGGAGTGTCCGTCGTGCGATGGATGAGGGTTTCAGATAACAAAGTGGGACGCCTGAAACAGCCCCGTTCTCAACATCGGGGAAATCACCACCTCTTATTACGCGGCACGGCACACTCCCAGGAGCCTCGTGCTGAGGTCCCCAGTCACCATCCCGCGTTTCCTCGATCAGAGTCCGAAGGAGCACTCTATCAAACCGCATAACCACACGCCGCCAGATTCTCCCGGATGCGCTCATCCAACCGCGCCCCCTCCGCGAACTGTTCCTGTAATATCCCCGTTAATCGTACCATCTTTTCCCCAAACGGCTCATCGTCACTCTCAATGTCCTTCGCACCCACGTAACGCCCGGGCGTGAGCACGTGCTCGTGCACACGTACCTCTTCCAAAGTGGCACTCTTGCAGAAGCCCGGCACGTCCTCGTAGCCCTCACCCTGCTGCCATTCATGGAAGGTACGTGCGATGCGCTGGATGTCCTCGCGGGTAAAGTCGCGCAGTACCCGGTCCTTCATGTATCCCATCTGCCGAGCGTCGATAAAGAGAAACTGGCGCCTGCGGTCGGCGAACTGGCGACCGTCCACCTCACGCGCAGCCTTCATGCGGGTAAGGAACCAGATGCACGCGGGGATCTGCGTGTTCGTGAACATCTGCCCTGGGAGCGCCAGCATGCACTCTACGAGGTCGTGCTCCACCAGCGCCGTCCGGATCTCGCCATCCCCGCCCGTGCTGCTACTCATTGACCCGTTCGCCAGCAGAAGGGCCATGCTCCCGCCCGGCGCGAGGTGGTAAAGCATGTGCTGGATCCACGCAAAGTTCGCGTTGTTCTGCGGCGGAGTGCCGAACTGCCAGCGTGGGTCGTTCTCCAGCTTGGCGTTCCACCACTCCTTCATATTGAAGGGCGGATTGGCCATCACAAAGTCCGCGCGCAGGTCCGGATGCTGGTCGGCGTTGAACGAGTCTGCCGGGCCTTCGCCGAAATCGAACTCGATGCCGCGGATGGCCATGTTCATGGCCGCCAGCCGCCAGGTGGTGGGGTTGCTCTCCTGCCCATACACGGAGATCTGCCCCAGCTTTCCGCCGAACTCCTCAACAAATTCTTCGCTCTGAACAAAGAAGCCGCCTGACCCCATTGCGGGGTCGAATACGCGGCCGCGGAATGGGCGCAGCATATGCACGATCAATGAAACGATCGTTTTAGGCGTGTAGTACTGGCCGCCCTTCTTTCCTTCGGCCAGCGCAAACTGCCCCAAGAAGTATTCGTACACGTGGCCAAGGATGTCCTTACCCTTCAGGTTCAGCGGATTGCCGTTGTGCTCCTTTGCATGGAAGTTGGCCCTGCTGAACAGGTCGATCAGCTCTCCCAGCTTGTCCCCGTCGACCTGCAGACGGGCATAGTCCTTGTTCAGGACGTTCTTCAGCTTGGGGTTCTCGCGCTCGATGGCTTCCATGGCGTTGTCGAGCAGCCAGCCGACGTTGCGCATCCGCTCAGGTGTTCCATCGGCCCGCATCCACGGCAGCTCTGCGCCCGATGGGATCTTGGCGGAATCGCGCAGTGACTGCCAGCGAGCCTCCACGGGTACCCAGAATACGTTCTTCTCCGCGTAGTAATCGCGCTGCTCCAGTTCGGCGGCCACGGCGTCCTGCCAAGCCGCGTCGCTGTCGTAGTCCTCGCGCGGCAGATAGTAGTCGTGCTCGGGGCTCGTAAAATGCCCCCGCAACTCCTCCTGGCGCTCTTCAAATGCGTCGCTGACGTATTTCAGGAACACGAGTCCCAAGATGACGTGCTTGTAGACAGCAGCATCCAGCGAGGGCAGGAGCTTGTTCGCTGAAGTCCAGAGCGTTCTATCGAGCTCGTTTAGAAATTCTTGCTCTGTGGTCATCTGTACGGCGGATGGGGTTTGGAGGCCGCTCGGAAGGGGTCAGACGCGAAACATCGTTGGTAAAAAAGCATGAAGATCCTCTCGCGGCAAGTCGCCGGGGCGGTGCACGGCGAGAACCCGACGCCGGACGGCGACAAACGGCGACAAACGGCGCGGGGGGCACCAGCCGGTGCCCCCCGCGTTCCGGGGTCCTCAACCTCGCAGCCGGCGTCAATCCGCCGCGACCGTCTCCTGCGCATCTGCGGCTGTGCGGGCCACCGGCAGGTACACCTCGCTCCCCCGCTCCCTAAACTCCGCGCTCTTACCCGCCATCCCGGCCTCCGCCTCTTCCAGCTTGGCGGCGTAGTCGCGGACGTCTTGGGTGATCTTCATGGAGCAGAACTTGGGGCCGCACATGGAGCAGAAATGCGCGATCTTGGCGCCCTCGGCGGGGAGCGTCTCGTCGTGGTATGCCAGCGCCGTCTGGGGATCGAGCGCGAGGTTGAACTGGTCGCGCCAGCGGAACTCGAAGCGGGCCTTGCTCAGCGCGTCGTCCCACTCCTGGGCGCGGGGGTGGCGCTTGGCGAGGTCGGCGGCGTGGGCGGCGATCTTGTACGTGATCACGCCCGCCTTCACGTCGTCGCGGTTGGGGAGGCCGAGGTGCTCCTTGGGGGTCACGTAGCAGAGCATCGCCGTGCCGTACCAGCCGATCTGCGCGGCACCGATGGCGCTGGTGATGTGGTCGTAGCCCGGGGCGATGTCCGTCGTCAGCGGCCCGAGGGTGTAGAAGGGGGCCTCGTGGCACCACTCCAGCTGCCGGTCCATGTTCTCCTGGATCAGGTGCATGGGGACGTGGCCGGGGCCCTCGTTCATCGTCTGCACGTCGAACTCCCAGGCGATCCTGTTGAGCTCGCCCTGGGTGCGCAGCTCGGCGAACTGCGCCTCGTCGTTGGCGTCGCGGATGGAGCCGGGGCGCAGGCCGTCGCCGAGCGAGAAGGAGACGTCGTACTCGCGCATGATCTCGCAGATCTCGCGGAAGTTCGTGTACAGGAACGACTCCCGGTGGTGCGCCAGGCACCACTTGGCGATGATGCTCCCGCCGCGGCTCACGATGCCGGTGAGGCGGCTGGCCGTCATCGGCACGTAGCGCAGCAGGACGCCGGCGTGCACGGTGAAGTAGTCCACTCCCTGCTCCGCCTGCTCGATCAGCGTGTCGCGGTAGATCTCCCAGGTGAGATCTTCGGGGACGCCGCCCACCTTTTCCAGCGCCTGGTAGATGGGCACCGTACCGATGGGGACGGGCGAGTTGCGCAGGATCCACTCGCGCGTCTCGTGGATGTTCTTGCCCGTGCTCAGGTCCATCACCGTGTCCGCGCCCCACAGGGTGGCCCAGCGCAGCTTGTCCACCTCTTCCTCGATGGAGGAGGTGACGGCCGAGTTGCCGATGTTGGCGTTGACTTTGACCTTGAAGCCGCGGCCGATGATCATCGGCTCCAGCTCGGGGTGGTTGATGTTGGCGGGGATGATGGCCCGCCCGCGCGCCACCTCGCTGCGCACGAACTCGGGGCTCATCCCCTCGCGCAGCGCGACGTACTCCATCTCGGCGGTGACCTCGCCGCGGCGGGCGTAGGACATCTGCGTGACGCCGCCGGTGCCGCGGAGGATGGGGCGGCGGAGCGAGGCGGGGATCAGCGAGGAGTGCGTGAGTGCGTGAGTGCGTGAGTGCGTTGGGTCCGAGCGCACTTCCGCACTCACGCACTCACGCACTTTTTTTACATCCCCGCGGGCCCGGATCCACTCCGCGCGGAGCGGGGCGAGGCCCTCGCGAACGTCGCCGCCCAGGGGGCCGCTGGTGTCGTAGACGCGCAGCGGCGGCTCGCCGCCGGAAAGGACGATCTCGCGCATGGGGACGCGGATGCCGCCCGGGCCGTCCACGTAGACTTTGCGCGACGCGGGGAAGGCGTCGCCGTAGTCGCCGGTGGTCGGGGCGGTGGCGGAGTCGGGGCGGGCTCGGTCGATCATCGTGCGTCTCCATGCTGCGGAAGCGGGGTGATCCGGAGCGGTGCGGGGGTGGCGGCGGATGCCGGGCGGCGCCTTCGCGAACGAAACAGGCGCCACGCCGGAGCTCCGGGGTGGCGCCTGGATGTACGGATGCGCATCGGCCGGGGTGAGCGGCGCGGGCGGACCAGTCCATCGGATGCGACACGCCGCGCTCCCTACGCCGGTGTGAACCGGATCAGGTTCCAAGGGACTGTCTCAACTCCGCTGATCGCAGCGAAGTACCCCTGGCGGCTTGGTGATGTGAAGGTAATCGCGGCGCGCCGGGCGCACCAGTGCGCGGGAGCGGCTCGTACCGCATGCCGCCCCCGAGCTTCAAACGTTTGGGCGGAGTCCGGCATCTCAGCGCCAGGGTCCTGGAATTCACGAGTGACTGGAGCGGAGATGAAGAAGACCTTCGTATTGCTGTGGACGCTGGCGTTGCCGGCGGCGGTGTCGGCCCAAACGGTGGCACGTCCCGAGGTCCTGATCGTCGGCACGTTTCACATGGGCAACCCGGGGCGCGACGTCCACAACATGCAGGCGGACGACGTGCTTTCGCCGAAACGCCAGCAGGAGATGGCGGAGCTGGCCGCGGTGCTCAGGAGGTTCCGCCCCACCCGGATCGCGATCGAAGCCGCCGTGGGGAGCAGAGCGGTCGCGCAGCGCTACACGGACTATCTGGCGGGGAAGTACACCCTGACGCGCAACGAGACCGACCAGATCGCGTTTCGGCTGGCGCGGGAGCTGGGGCACACGGCGGTGTACCCGGTAGACGTGGACGGCGACTTCCCCTTTTTGCGCGTGCGGAATTACGCGGTGGCCAACGGCCGGCAGGAGCAGTTCGCGGCGGTGCAGGCGCAGGTGGCCGCGCGGGTGAAGGCGCAGGACGACTTCCTGCGGACCCACACCCTCCTGGAAATGCTGCGCTACATGAACGCCGAGTCCGTGGCGGCCCAGGGCATGGCGGACGACTACGCCCTGATCCAGTTCGGCGAGCCGTACGAGTACGCGGGCGCCGACCTGATCGCCGCCTGGTTCCAGCGCAACATCCGCATCCACCACAACATCCGCGCGCTGATCACGTCCCCGGAAGAACGGATTCTCGTGATCTACGGCGCCGGCCACCTCGGCTGGCTCCGGGAGAACTTCCGGCACGACGGAACGGTGCGGGTGCGGACGCTGTCCGAGTTCGCCGGAGAGCCTGCCGCCCGATAACCATCCACCGGATCCCCACGAGCGCTAAAGGGCGCCACCCCGGAAGGAAGGGGTGGCGCCCGGCGAACGCTGGGGCTAGTCTGCCGCGAGCGGCGTGCGCCGGAAGCCGGCCGCATCATCCACTCGTCAGACAGGCACACGCGTGAACCGCATCACCATCGCCATCCTGCTCCTCGCCGGGCTCCTGGCGTCCGCCTGCGCCACGGTGGGCAGCGTGCAGAACGCGCCGCCGGATGCCGGCGTCGTCCGCGTCTTCGAAGCCCCGTTCGATTCCACGCTCGCAGCCGCGCGAGAGGCGATGGGCGCCGCCCGCATCAGGATCGAGAGCGCGCGGGAGGCGGAGCCCGGGAACTGGATCATCATCGGCACCACCGGACCCAACTTCGTCAGCTACGGCGAGATCGTCCGCGTCTCCGTCGCGCGCCAGGAGGAGCGGAAGACACGGGTGATCGTGTACACCCGCCGGCGCATGGCCACCCACGTCTTCGCGGAGGACGACTACTCCGGCATCATCTTCTCGGGGATGACGCGCAGGCTTCGCTGATGGCGGAATCGCTCACGCGGCTCTGGCCAGAGGCGGACCGGCCGCGGGGCAGGCGCCGCACGGCATCCAGCGACCCCCTCAGCGGGCGCGCAGGTTGGAGATCCACGAGATGGCGATGATCCCCAGCAGGACGGGCAGGTGCAGGAGCGGGCCGGCCGCCTCGATCCCCCTGAAGGTGAGGGCCACGTAGAGCGCCGCCATCGCGTACAGCACCCCCGCCGCCGCGGCCAGCTTGGGGGTGGGCCGCCCCCGCGGTCCGCGAAAGGCGGCGGCCAGGGGGATCAGCAGTCCGGCGAAGAGCATGGCGCCGCTGGTCGCCCACTCCCCGCGGGCGACGAGCGCCGCCACGCACAGCGCCAGCACGGCCCCCAGACCGGCCATCATCCACGCCCCCGACCGCCGCTGCTCCGGCGAGAGGACGTAGCGGCCGTCGCGGCTGGCCATGAGCACGGCGTTGAAGATCTGCGGCGCGGCCCAGCTCAGCACCACGAAGGCCCCGTAAGCCACCATGAGCGGCGTCAGCCAGGGGGCGAGCTCCGGGTTGTTGCGCGCCACGGTGCGCACCACGTTGTAGCCGAAGACCCCGCCCACGATCACCATCCACTGCGTGCGCTTGTCCAGCCGGTTCATCCAGAGGAAGTAGCGCAGCATTCCCGCGTACAGCGGGTTGCGCGCTTTGAGCGCCTCCGCCAGGCCTTCGCGCGCCCACTCGCCCTCGGGGTCCAGCCGCAGCGACTCGCGGAAGTGCTCCAGCGCGCCCTTGCGGTCGCCGCGGTGAAGGAGCGCCCAGCCCTGGTTGGCGTGCGTGTCCGCGTTCTCCGGGTCACGGGCCAGGGCGCCGTGCAGGGTGGCGTCTGCCTCGTCCTTGCGCCCCAGGTGTACCAGGGCGGTGGCGCGCATGTTGAGCGCCGGGGCGTGCCCCGGGTCCAGCGCCAGCGCCTCGTCCGCGGCGGCCAGCGACTCCTTCCAGCGCCTGCGGCCCAGGTGGGCGAAGGAGAGCGCCGTGTAGTTGCGCGGCTCGTCGGGATCGATGTCGATCGCGGTGAGGGCGGCCCGCTCCGCCTCGTCCCAGCGCTCCGCCTGCAGGTGCACGTGCGCCTCGGCGAAGTGCGCGAAGGCGTCCTCGGGGTCGAGCCGGATCGCGACGCGCGCCTCGACCAGCGCCTCCACACCGCGCTCGTCCAGCTCCGCCAGCAGGATGGCGAGCAGCGCGTGCGTCACCGGGTCGTGCGGGTCCTCCGCGAGCGCCAGGCGGTACTCGCGCTCGGCCAGCTCGTGGCGTCCCTGCGTGGCGAGGATCCAGCCGCGCTCCCGGTGCTGCGAAGGAGCGTCCATCAGCGCAGCCAGGGCTTCACGTCGTCGTACAGGCCGCTCTCGTTGGCGTACATCACGTAGTTGCGCGCGGTGGAGAACCACTCCTTCGTGCTGGGACGCATCGCCTTGGCCGCGTTCAGCAGGTCGGCGGTGGTGATGGGGATGGCGCGCCCGGCGCGGATCGCCTCGTTCAGCTTCCCCTCCACCGCCAGGTCGACCACCGCCTTGAGGTCCGCGCCGGAGAAGCCCTCCGTTTTGCCGGCCACTTTGGCCAGGTCCAGCCGCTCGACGGGGCGGGTGCGGGTGAGGATGTCCAGGATGGCGGCGCGCGCGGTGGCGTCCGGCGGCGGCACGAAGAGGACGCGGTCGAAGCGCCCCGGCCGGCGGAAGGCGGGGTCCAGGTGCCAGGGCGCGTTGGTGGCCGCCAGCACCAGGAGGCCGTCGTTCCCGCCGTCGATGCCGTCCATCTCCGCGAGGAACTGGTTGATGAGCGACCTTCCCGCGCCGCTCCGGAAGTCGCTGCGGCGGCCGGCCAGGGCGTCCACTTCGTCGAAGAAGAGGACGCACGGCGCCTGCCTGCGCGCCTCGGTGAAGAGCGACGCCAGGTTCTTTTCGCTCTGCCCGATCCACATCTCCAGCACTTCGTCGATCCCCACCGCCATGAACGCGGCCTCCACCTCGCCGGCGGTGGCGCGGGCCAGGTGCGTCTTGCCGCACCCCGGAGGCCCGTACATCAGCAGCCCCCCGCCGATCGGCTTGCCGTAGGCGCGGTACAGCTCCGGGTGCTTGAGCGGGTGGATGATCTTGAGGCCGATCTGCTCCTTGAGCGCCTCCATTCCGCCCACGTCCGCGAACGTCACGTGCGGCCGCTCCACGATGCCGAGCGCGATGTCGTCGTCGTCCTCGTCGTCGGGTCCCTCGACCGCGGATGGACGCTGCGGGCCGGCGCGCATTGCGCCCAGACGCGCGGCGAGCTCCACGTCCGCGGCGCCGGGGTGGGCGGCGACGGCGGCCTCGTACGCCTCGCGGGCGCGCTGCATCTCCCCCGCGTCCAGCAGCGTACGCACGAGCAGGAGGTGCACCTCCGCGCCGCCGCGGCCCGCGCGTACCTCTTCCTCGAGGACGACAAGCGCGGCGGAGGTCTTGTTCTGACGCAGGAAGGCGCGCACCAGCCCCAGCCGCGCCGCGTCGTCGTCGGGGCTCAGGCGCAGGAGGGCGCGGAACTCGGCCTCCGCCTCTTCGTGGAAGCCGTCGCCCAGCAGCGCGTCGGCCAGCAGGCGGCGGAGCGTGGCGTCGTCCGGCGCGATGCGCACGGCCTCGCGGAGCGCGCGCAGCCGGTCGGAGGTCTGGGACATGGTACGGATTTCAGTGGCGGGGCCCGGCGAGTGTGGAGCGCGACAATACAGCCAGCGCGCGTGCCGGGTCAAGGCGATGTCGCCGCTCCGGAGGAAGCGGCGACGGATCCCTCCACGCACTCGCGCCACACCCCACCGTCTCAGGCTTGGTCATCCCCTTCAGATCGGGTGCGCAACGATATACTTGCCATACTGGAATGCGACAATTAGAGTGAAAGGATGCTCGTGGCGCTAAAGGATGGGATGGCCCACCGCAATTTTTTCAGCCTTGATCTCCCAACGCTACATCCTGACAATGCTACGTTATTGCACCCCGGCCCGACTGGCGTGCGCGGCGGCACTGGGCTTGGCCGCCACGTGCGTGCTGGCGTTGTGGCCGCCAAACGTGGACAAACTTGCGCGCCAGAACCCCGGGAGCACCGCCTACATGCGACTAGGCGACGCTGAATCCGCAACGGCGGGTCCTGCCCGGATCACCCGGTGGACTAGGCTCGACCGCATCTCGCCCCTGCTGGTGTGCGCGGTGTTGAAGGCTGAGGACCGCACGTTCTTCCGCCATGGGGGGTTCGAATGGGCTCAGCTGCGCAAAGCTGCGTCGCGCGCCCTATCGGGGGGGCCGGTGATGGGCGGCAGCACCATTACGCAGCAGACGGCGCGCAACGTCTTCCTGGGGCCGGAGCGCTCCATGCGAAGGAAGGTAAAGGAAGCGGTGATCGCGAAGAGGTTGGAGCAGCGGCTGGGCAAGGAGCGGATCCTGGAGATTTACCTGAACACGATTGAGTGGGGGGACGGCGTGTGGGGAGTGGACGCCGCCAGCCGCCACTACCTCGGCGAGCCGCCGTCCAGCTCCGGCGCGTTCGAGGCGACCTTCCTCGCCAGCCTGATTGCCGCGCCGAGGCGTTCGCTGCACGGCGGCTACGGGTCACGCGCCGAGCGAGTCCAGCGGCGCACCCTGGAGCAGCTGTATCGGTCGGGCCTCATCGGGGCGGCAGAGCGGTGGGCCGCGACGGAGCAGGCCGGCAGGCTGCACGACGCGCTGCGGCGCGGAGTGTCGCTGCGCGCGGCGCTCGCCGATGCGCGCAGCGGCGCCCCCGAGCTTCACGACGACGGCATGGGGGCGGCCATCCCGGCCGCGCATGCGGTCGCCGAGGGATGCGGGCTCGCGCGGGAACTGGGCGAATGACTCCGCGGCGCATGGCGCTGGCCGTGCTCGTGCTGGCGGCGGCCGTGGGGCTGGGTGCGTCCGCCACCGCGACCGCGCGCTATCCCATGGAGAGCATGTGGTATGTGGTCAATTCCGACGCCAGCGTCCGATCATTCATCCGCAACGCCCGCCACGTCACCATCGTGGCCCCGCATGCCCTCCGCGTTGACGCGCAGGGCGCGGTCACTGGGCGGGTGAGCGCGGCGCTGCTGCGCGTCGCGCGCGAAGGGGGGATCAGGGTGATGCCGGTGGTGACGCAGCCCGGCTTCGATCGCGCCGTCCTCAACCGCCTCCTGCACGACCCCGCCGCCCGGGCTCGCGCCGCCAGCGAGATGGCGCGCCTCTGCGCGGCGGAGCGGTTCTGGGGGATGCAGTTCGACTTCGAGCACATCCACGTGGACGACCGCGACGCCTTCACCGGCTTCTACCGCGAGGCCGCCCGGGCGCTGCATGGCTCCGGCTGCGTGGCTAGCGCCGCCGTGGTCCCGCGCACGAGCGCCACCGGAGGCGCGTCGCCGTATCACCAATGGATGCACACCCTGTGGCGCGGGGCGTACGACTACCGCGCGCTCGCTGACGCGGGTGACTTCCTGACCCTGATGGCCTACGACCAGCACACCCGCTACACCCCTCCCGGCCCTGTCGCCGGTCTCGACTGGGTGGAGAGCACGGTGAAGTACCTGCTCGCGGAGGGGGTGCCTCCGGGGAAGGTGCTGCTGGGGGTCCCCGCGTATTCGCGCGCGTGGTCCGCCGTGCCAACGGAGCCGGGGGAGGCGCCCACCGCCGGGCTGTGGGCGGCGGGCCTCACCCATGGCCAGGCCGTGCGGCTGATGGTGGAGCACGGAGCCGCGCCGCGCTGGGACGCGCGCTCCAGGTCGTACTCGGCGGTGTGGCAGACGGATGGGGTGAACGAACACCTGGCGCTGGAAGACGCGCGCACCTTTCGCTCGCGGCTGGCCCTGGTGCGGCGCTACGGGCTGCGTGGGTTCTCCGCCTGGCGGATGGGGCACGAGGATCCGGGTGTGTGGAAGGTGCTGCGGTTCCAGGCGCTTCGGGGGCGCTGAGACGGCGTGCGGAGAACCCGACCCCCCGCGGTGCTCCGCCGCGCCGCGCTCCTGGCGTTCGCACTGGCCGCGTGCGGCGGCCGCGGCGCGAGCGCGGCGCGGACGGCCGAGGCGCTGCGCTCATTGGCGTCCGCCCCGCCGGTACCGCTCGGGACGACGCCGGACGGACGGAGGCTCCTCATGAAGTCGGCGGAGAACGCCGCTTTCACGCTCGCGGTGCTGGATCGGGCGACTGGTGCGACGGTCGCTCGGCGGAGCCTCGGCGACCCGCCGCTCGCTGCCACTCTGCGCCCGGACGGCGACGCGGTCGCTTTCCTGATGGACCGCGGCGGCGACCAGGAGTACGTGCCCACGGTGATGGAGGTGCGGCCGGGAACGTCCCGGCCGCTCGGCGCGCCGGCCACCTCCATCCCGGGTCCGCTGCTGTGGTCGCCGGATGGGAACCGGCTTGCGTACCTGCAGGCGGGACGGCGGTCGGCGTCGCGCCGCCTGGTAGTGGCGGAGGCTTCGGGTAGCTGGCAGGCGCTTCTCCCCGACGTGGAGCCCCGAACGGGCTTCGCCTGGTCGCCGGACGGGCGCGGCCTGGCAGCGGTCCGCAAGGAGAGCGGGGGCGTGGTCTCGGTGGTCTCGCTGGACGGCTCCGCCCGCGAGTACACGGTGGCGCGGGGTGCCGAGATCCACGAGCTCGCGTGGATTGGGGAAGGGCGGATGCTGGCCACCGTGCGCGAGGCGGGGAGGCAGTTCTTTAGCGTCGTGGACATTGAGCTGGGCACTGGCAGCGTCCAACGCCTGGCAAGCGGCTCCTGGGACGCCGCAGAGCTGCAGCCGCTCAGCGGCGGCGCCTGGGCGTTCCACGCGAATGTGGACAGCGAGCTTGCTCCGGTGGTATGCGGCGGCGGCGCGGCCGCGTGCCGCAGGCTCTCGCTCCCGCCCGGGAGCGCGCGGATCCTCGGCTCGGTTCGCGGCACAGACACGATCCTGGTCTCGCACCGCGGGCGGATCACCCCGGCCCGCGTGCTCCCGGTGGTGCCAGACCGGGGCGATCTCGCGCCACGCACAGGGCCCGCCGGAGCGCCTCCGCAGGCGGAGCGCATCGACCTGCGCGCCGCGGACGGGCTCGCGGTGCCGGCGTATGCCTGGCGGGCGCTGCGGCCTCGGGCCGGCGCCCGCGCGGTGGTCATCCGTGTGCATGGAGGCCCCGCGGTGCAGGCGGAACGGGGATGGGACCGCACGACCGAGTACCTGCTGCGCAGCGGCATCGACGTCGTACAGCTGAACTACCGCGGCTCCACCGGCTACGGCGCGTCGTTTGAGCGCGCGCCCGGCGGTGACTGCGCGCGTGTGCGGGACGTGCTCGCGGCCGTGGCGGCGGCCGAGCGGGAAATGGGCGTGCCGCGCGAGCGGATCGTGTTGTATGGCCACAGCTACGGCGCTCTGCTCGTGGGCAAGGCCGCGAGGGAGATGCGCGAGCCGGTCGGGGCGGTGGTCGTGGTGTCGGTGGTGGCGGGGAACGAGGAGTTCGCCCCCGGGTGCAGCCAGCGTTCCGGGGGCGCGTGGGTTCCCTCGCGGCTCCGCGCCTACCACGGTGCCAACGACCACGGACTTTCGCCCCACGAGGCCCGGCGGAGGATCGCCGGCCTCTTCGGGTGGGGACCCTTCCAGCGTCTGCGCGCGCGCTGGCGCGTGTTCGAGCACGAGGGCCACACCTTCCACCGCAACGAGAGCTGGGCCCGGGTCTATGCCGACATCATCGACGACTTGGACGGAACGTCCTGACCCGGCGGGGGTGCGCCGCTTTACGCGGCGGCTTTCGGCCGCGGTCGTCGGTGCCGCGCTCTTCGTGGCCTGCACCGGCGCGCCGGGCGCCCTGCCGCCCATCGAGCAGGTCGACGGGCCGCTGCGGCTGCGCGTCGTCTATCCCCAGGCCGGTGAGACCGTGCCGTCCGCCGGGCTCTTTACCGTGCTGGGATCGGCGGGGAGCGGCCGGGCGCGAGTGTCGGTGAACGGAACGCGCGCGCGCGTGCACCCGAACGGAAGCTTCCTGGTGCGTGTGCCCGTGCCGCACGCGGGGGCGCCCGCCTTCCGGGTCGAATCGATCCTGGGAAGGGATACCGCGCGCGTGGTGCTCCTAGTCCGCATCGCCGCGCCCGCGGGCGGCGGTTCGCCCGAGGCGCCCCGCGCCAGCACGGTGGAACGCCTTGCCCTGCTGTCGCGGGCCGGTGGCCCGGATCAGCGGGTCGCCGCCCGTCCGTCGCCGGATGGAGCGCCAGGCTGGTTCCTCCTGCCGGAGACGTTGGTGACGGTCACGGGAGAGCGCGACGGCTTCACCCGGGTACGCCTGGATCCGGAACAGGAGGTCTGGGTCAGGAGCGCGGACGTCCACGCCGCCCCTCACGGCGCGACGCTGGCCCGCCGGGCCCGTGCGCCGCGCATTGTAAGCACCCCGCAGTCGGTGGACGTGGTCGTGCCCCTGAGTGCCCGCCCGCCTCTGCTGGTGGAGGAGGATCCGGACGGATTCGTCCTCACCCTCTACGGCACCCGCTTGGGCACCGGCGGCAGCCGCACGGCGCGCGGAAACGCTTACACGCTGGTCCACGACGTGTCAGCGTTCTCGGTGACGGACGACCGGGTGCAGATCCGGATACGGACGGCACCGGAGCCTTTCGGATACGCCGTGGACTGGGAGGGCGGAGCCGTCGTGCTCCGGGTCCGCCGCGCGCCGCCGGTGCGGGGCGGCACCCCGCTGGTGGGGCTGACGGTGGCAGTGGACGCGGGGCATCCCCCCGGCGGCGCGACCGGCCCCACAGGGCTGCAGGAGGCGTCGGTGACGCTCGCGGTGGCGCGGCAGCTCCGGCGTGACCTGGAGGCGCGTGGCGCCAGGGTGGTGCTCACCCGCGACGGCGCGGGGGCCGTGGAGCTCGAAGCCCGCGTCCGCCATGCGCGCGTGGCGGACGCACACGCGATGGTCTCCGTTCACGTCGACTCGCGTCCCGGCCAGACCGATCCGTATCTAGGAGCCGGCACGCGCACGTTCTTCCTCAACTCTGCTTCTCGCACGCTGGCACGTGCTGTCCAGGCGGGGATGGTGCAGCGGCTGCGGCTGTCCGACGGCGGCGTCGTGCACCGCGATTTTGCCGTGCTGCGCTCCACGTGGATGCCCACCATCCTCTGCGAGGGGGCCGTGATCATCCTGCCGGAGCACGAAGCGGCCCTGCGCGATCCACGCTTTCAGGCGGCATACGCGAAGGGGATCGCGGATGGCCTGGAGGAATTCTTCCGTGCCACGGGCACGAACTCCGGACGGGGAGCGCAGGCGCCGGGGGCGCGGGTTGCGCCCGGGGCGGGGCGGAGACGCAAGTCTGGCGCAGATAGGAGGAAGATTTTATAATGTCTGGTACAGAATCTCATACCTGCGTCGTGCGCTGACTGCAGCGATGCCCCGCAAGCAGCGGGACCGCTGGCAGCCGCCCTCCCCCCGCCAGACCGTCTATCCGCAGCGAAATGCGCCTTCAGGGCTTAACGGAGAATCCATGATCGGAAGTGATGCCGCGAAGCACGTGCGCGACGAGCCCTCGCGCGCGGGCTGGTTCAGAGGCGCGATGGAGGATCTCGTGCGCGATCTGGGCTACGCGGCGCGCGGGCTGCGCAAGACACCGGCGTTCACCGCCGTCGCCCTGCTGACGCTAGCGCTTGGCATCGGCGCGAACGGCGGGCTGTTCGGGCTAGTGAACGCGCTCTTCTTCCGTGCGCCGGCCGGCCTCACGCACACGGATCGCCTGCTGCGGGTGGTGCAGCAGGCGGTGCCGGGGGACGTGTCATACCCCGAGTACCTGGAATTGGTGGAGGGCACCCGCTCGTTCGACGGCCTCTCCGCCTCCTGGTCCACCGAGCTTGACCTCGGCTCCGGCGGGGAGCCGGTGCGCGTGAACAGCGCGCTCGCCAGCGCCAACTACTTCGCCGTCCTGGGGGTGCGTCCCGCTCTCGGCCGCGGCTTCTTCCCTGGCGAGAGCCGCGCGGAGGGGGAGGGTGCCGTCGCGGTGCTCGGCCACGGGCTGTGGGAGCGCCGCTTCGGTGCCGATCCGCGCGTCGTGGGAAAGTCCGTCGTGGTGAACGGCGTGGGGCTCACGGTAGTAGGAGTGGCGCCCCGAGGGTTCGTGGGCACCCACTTTGAGAAGCCGGCGGAGCTCTGGATCCCCGCCACGATGCTCCCGGGCCTCCTACCTGGCAGCCCGGAACTGCTCCGGGACCGCGGCTTCGACGGATTCGCGCTGGCCGGCAGGATACGCGGCGGCGTGGAGATGGAGCGGGCCGAGGCCGAGCTCGCGCGCGTCAGCCGCCGCATCGACCTGGAATCACCGGAGCGCGAAAAGGATGGGTACGAGCCGCTGCTGCTGCGCGCGGAGGCGATGCGTGGCTGGTTCCCCGTCTCCGCCGCGCGGCGGGCCCTCCCGCTCCTCGCCTTCGCATGGCTCGTCACCGGGCTGGTGCTGCTGGTGTCGTGCGCCAACCTGGCAAACCTCCTGTTGGCCCGCGCGATTGCGCGGCGCCGCGAGATCGGCATTCGCCTGGCGCTCGGTGTGGCGCAGGGAAGGCTGGTGCGGCTCCTCCTGACCGAAACCTTTCTACTCGCCCTCTCCGGGGGTGCACTGGGGCTGGCGGCCTCCCTTTGGGCCGCCGAGCTCTTCCAGGCGCGGCTCCTCCGCGACTTCGAGGGGGCCGTGGCGCCGCTGGACATCTCACCCGACCTGTCCACCCTCCTATTCGCGATCGCGCTTACCACCGCCACGGGGCTCCTGTTCGGCCTCGTGCCGGCGCTGTACGCGGCGCGCGGCGACGTCATGGCCGTGCTCAAGGGGAACGGGGCGACGGGGCTGCGCCGCACCCGGCTGCAAGGGGCGCTCGTCGTGGCGCAGACCGCACTGTCGCTGGTGCTGCTCGTCTCGGCGGGCTTCTTCGTCAGGAAGCTGCAGGGAATGAGCGGCTCCAACCTGGGCTACGACACCGAGAACGTGCTGGCCGTTTCCCTGGACCTCGGTAGCCGCGGGCATTCGGAGGCGGCGCGGCGCAACTTCTATCAAGAGCTGCGTGGACGCAGCGAGCGGCTGCCCGGCGTGATGTCGGCCACCGCTCCCACCGTGGTGCCGCTCGGCCGACAGCAGATGTACCGCGGAGTCTTCAACCCCTCGTCCGCCGCGCCGGCGACCAGGGAGTCACAGGGCTATGCCAACGCGTTCTGGTCGGCCAACGTGGGGCCCGGCTTCTTCCGGACGCTGGGTATCCCCGTGCTCCGAGGCCGCGGCATCGAAGAGCGGGACGTGCAAGGCGCCGCGCGGGTCGCGGTGGTGAGCCAGTCGGTGGCGAACCGATTCTGGCCGGGCGAGGACCCCATCGGCAAGTTCATCGTGCAGCGGGCGACCGGCGACACGCTGATCGAGGTGGTAGGGGTGGCCGGGGAGATCAACTCGAACCGGGTGGGGGCCGGGAACGAGCCGCACGTCTACACGCCCGCCACGCAGATCGACCGCTCCACCGAGAACCTGCTGCTGCGCACCACCGGCGATCCAGGGTATGTGGTACGGTCGGTTCGCAACGTGGTTCGTGGGATGGACCCGAGCCTCCCCGTAATCGAGGTGCGCACGCTGGCCAGCGCCGCCGAGCGGCAAATCCGCCTGCAGCGCGGCTTCACCGCGGCGATCACCGCGTTCGGAGGCCTGGCGCTGCTGCTGGCCGCCTGCGGGTTGTACGGCGTCATCGCCTTCACTGTGGCGGGCCGCGCTCGCGAGATCGGGGTCCGCATGGCCGTGGGTGCCCGCGACTCGGACGTGGTGAGGGTGTTCCTCCGCGACGGTATGCGGCTTACCGTCATTGGGGTGGTGATCGGCGGCACCCTCGCGCTCGGGGCGGGGATGCTCATCCGCTCGGCCGTCGACGGAATGCAGCCTTTCGATCCCGCTCTCTTCGCGGGCGTCGCGGCGATCCTCATGGCCGCCACCCTCGTCGCCACCCTGGTCCCCGCACGGCGCGCCACCCGTGTGGACCCCATGGCGTCGTTGCGGGCCGAGTAGCGGGCGGCCATGATGGCGTACACGCGTGGACAGGGCCGGGAGGCCGTTCGCTACGGCATTCTCGTGCTGGGTCTGAGCGCGACCTTCCTCGGCTTTGTGGCGGGAGGGGACTCCGGCGTGTCGGAGTATCTCATCCCCAAGGCGGCCGCCCTCAACGCCACCGCCTTCGCCTGCCTGCTGGTGGGAGCGTGGTCCGCCCGGGAGCTGCGCGCCGGTCCGGCCGACCTGTTCGTGCTGGGATCGCTGCTGCTCACGGTACTGGCGGCGCTGAACTCCCCCGCCCCTGCAACCGGGCTCACGGCCAGCGGAATCGCCGTGTCTTTCGCGGTCGTCTTCTGGAGCTGCCGAGGGGCCGTGCGTGCCGGCCGCGGTGGGCTGCTGCTCGCCCTGGCCGCCGCCGCGGTGGTGCTCGCGGCCGTGGTGTCGCTGCTCGACGCGTATGGAGCGCCGGGGGTAGCGGCCATTGAGTCCAGGCCCGGTGGCACCTTTGGCAACCGCAACCGCCTGGCCCACATTCTGGCCCTGGGGCTGCCCTTGCTGCTGGTACAGGCCCTGTCGGCGGAGACGCGGCGCCGGTTCACGGCGTACTCGGTTGCGCTGGTGCCGGTGATGGCCGCGCTGGCGCTGTCGCGCTGCCGTGGAGCCTGGCTCAGCACGCTTGTGGTGGTCCCCCTCACGCTCTGGCTCTGGCGGCGCGGCGAGGCCGGGCCGGCGCGGGCGGCGGCACCGCGGCGCTTGGCAATCCTCATGGCGCTGGCGGCCGGGTCCGCCGCCGCCGCCATCCTCCTTCCCAACGACCTGGATTGGCGGGGCGCCCACCCGTACCGGCACTCGCTGGAGACTCTGCTGGACGGCAGAACGGGAACGGGCGCGGGCCGGCTGCTGCAGTACCGCAACACGAGCCGGATGATCTTCGACCACCCGCTTCTGGGAGTTGGGCCGGGCCAGTGGACGATCCGCTACCCAGAATATAGCCCCTCCGGCGACCCCAACTTCGAACACGCCAACCTGCTCCCCGTCACTCGGCTCCCGCAGAGCGACTGGTTCGGGCTCGCCGCCGAGCGCGGTATTCCGGCCGCGCTCTGCTGGCTGCTCCTCCTGCTTGCGGCTGTCGCCCCATGCGCCGGGCTCGTCAAGCAAGAGCACGCCGTACCACCCGAGCGGCTACGCGCGGTGCTGCTGGGGGGGAGCGTTGCGCTCGGCGCGATCGTGATGGGCACTGTGGACGCGCTCGTCATGACGCCCGGGGCGGCGTTCTGGATGGCGCTGGCGCTGGGTGTGTGTGCGTCCACTTCCGGCTGGAGCAGAGCGGTGCATGTGCCCCGCGCTGGGCGGGCGGCCTGCTTGGTTCCGCTCCTGCTGCTCACGGCTACCATCGGAACGCTGTCCGTGGGGGAGCTCGCCGCGGTTCGAGAGTACGCCGGCGGCGGTGCGGAGGCCCTGGAGCGCGGGCTGCGGATCAATCCCCGGGACTACCGCGCGCGAATCCTCCTCGCCAACGAGCTCGTCGCCACGAAACGCTGTGACGAGGCCGCGGCTCACATCGACGCCGCCGAAGCGTGGATTCCGTCCGCGAGTGCCATCGCTAAGATGCGGAAGAAGTGCGCCTCTCCCTGGCTGCAGGGCCGGCCGTAGGAACGCCTACCGACCCGTGGCACCCGCCATTTTCGGATCCATTTTTCTCTCGAGAGCCAAAAGTGATCAAGCACCTCACAAAGGTCATAGGGGATCGTGGCGGCGGTGGGCCTCGCGTTTCTGGGAGGTGAGGTCCTTCGTGGACCGACGCCGCTCCACGCAACGCCAGCGCTGATTGCCCGAAGCTCTACCGCCACGAGGGGTCGTTTCGGCGACTACTGGGTGGCGGGGAACGACAAATCCAGTGCAGCGCGATGGAGGAGGATACCTGTAGTACCGAGAAGTGTCCGGGCATCGAGTAGCACCGATGCCCAGGAGCAGAGATCGTGACTCACTTCGTGTCAGCTCGAGATTTCTACTCTGAAAGCGACAAAAAATCTTCCGGTGGTTTTCGCTAAGCGCCTGCTGTACAACGGTGAACGTCCCCTTCCGATAGCGTTGTACATACTACATGCGACAAAAACCTTGCAAAGACAAGATCGTGCACGTACAATGTCGAAACGCTGCCACACTGTTGCAACCCATTTTTTCTCTCTAGGGAGCCCTAAATGATCAAGCAACTCATGAAAGTCGTGGGAATTGTCGCGGCGGTGGGTCTTGCCGTACTGGGAGGCGAAGTCCTCCGCGGACCGACGCCGCTCCACGCCAGTGCCGAATGCGAGAAGGACTACTGTTACGACGGCTGGTTCGGTGACTACTGCAAGTCGGGGAACGACAACACCAAGTGCAATGCGTTGGGCGAGGATACCTGCATGACCGAGAAGTGTTCGGGCACGGAGTAGCACCGAGACGCCAGGGAGCGGACGTCTCGGCGTAGGCTGCCGCGGCTCGTTCCGGCTTCACCAGAGCACGGCCCGGCCGGCTCACCATACCCCGCGACAGTGCGGCAGCGATTTTGAACCCCTTTCGGCGGGCCGCGGCAACGAATGCCGCGAGTCCCCGACTCTGGGACGGCCCCCTCCCGATGTTCCCGCCCCAACCGGACACTCTGCCTTGAACCTCATGAACGCGAAACACGTGCGACACCGCCGAGGGCCGGCGTGTCTGTGGGCACTCGCCCTTGCGGCACTCCCCTGGCTGACTGCCTGCGGCGCATCGGCCGATGCGCCCTCCGGGGCCGTCCACCACCCGACCCGCGCCAACCTTCCCCTCCCCGCCCAGGTGGGGAACACCTTTCTCCCCGCCGCCCAAGAGCCGGGGAGCGACGCCGCCAGGATAGTGCAGCGCCTAGCGGGGGCCGCCCCGGAATTCTCGGTTGGCAAGGAAAAAGGGACGGCGGCGGAGATGCTGGGCGAGGTGAAGGGCGCTGCCTTCGACTCGTTGGGCAACCTCTTCGTCCTGGACGGCACCTACAACCGGGTGATGGTCTACTCGAAAGACGGACGGCTGTCCGAACAGTTCGGCCGGCCTGGACGGGGTCCGGACGAGTTCCTCAACCCCAACGATCTCGCGATCAGCCGGGGAAGGGTGTTCGTCGCCGACCGCGCGGGGGTTATGAAGGTGTTCCGGCGCGGAGCCGGCGGGTACGAGCTGGACCGCACGCTTCCCTCACTCTCGGCGGTGCAGGACGTGTGCGTGAGCGGCGACCACATGTACGCTGCCGGGTGGACGCCCGGTTCTCCGCACGTGGTCCACCAGCTCACGCTGGATGGCCGGCGGGTCCGTTCTTTCGGGCAGGCGTACCGTGACAGCAGCGAACTCGTTCAGATGATGATGAACAAGCTCGTCATCGGCTGCAACGCGTCCACGGGAACGGTGCTCGTGATGAACACGCACGTGCCGTACGTTTACGGCTACTCGCCCGAGGGGCGGCTCCTCTGGACTTCCCGGGTGCCGGACTGGAAGTCCATGGAACTGACCTCCTTCCACCGCGACGGCCAGGAGGACGCGTTCAAGCGCAAGTCGACGGGCGAGACGGACGCCGGGTGGAATTTCATCGATCTCGGCAATGAGCACGTCCTCTTCCAGGTGCTGCGGCGGAACCGCACCCCGGAGGGCACCACGTTCAAGCTGCGAAGCTACGTCGTCTCCGCGCGCACCGGCGCGGGCGCGTTCGCCGGAGACGCGCTTCCCCTGACTCTGGCGGGGACCGCGAACCGGTTCGCCGTGAGCGAGAACGCTCCCTTCCCGAGGGTGGTGGTCCATGCTGCCAAGAATTAACAGCATCTACACGCGGCTCGGGCTCCTCCTGGTGATCTGCCTGCTGTCCGGCACCGCGTCGTACGCAGGGAAGCTTCCTCGGGTGCAGAGCAGCTACGGGTGGCCAGAGCCTTCGGGCGCCCACTACACTCCGACGCCGCCCTCGGCGTCTGGAGAGCAGGTGCTCTTCGTGTTCGTGGGGTCCTCGGCGTGCAGGTTCTCCAGCGTGCCGGAGCTTCCCGGTCTGGTGGAGGATCTGAAGATGAAGGTCGCCGCCGAGGCGAAGCGGAGGGAAACCGGCTTTGCGACGATCGGGGTCGCGATCGACAGCGACTTCCGCAAGGGTGTGAACTACTTGAAGCGGTTCGGCTACTTCGATGAGGTTACGGCGGGGAACGGCCACTACAACTCCGCCTTCGTCAAGTACGTCTATGAAGACATGCCGGGTGACGCCGCCACGCCCCAGATCCTGGTGATCCAGAGGAGCGTCACGGAGAAGGACGGCGACGTGAACGTGACCTCCGAGCGGTTGCTGCGCCGTCTTCGCGGCGTGGCCGCGATCGCGCAGTGGGCCCGGGGTGGCGCCGCGCTGCCGAGTAGCTGAGCCGTACCCGCCTGGGTGCGGAGAGACCCGGAGGCACGGAGATCCGCTCTCCGTGCCTCCGGGTCTTTTTGTCGGGCGGGCGGGGAAAGTGCGTGAGCGGCCCGGTGCCTCCTGAGCCGGGCGCACTCACGCACTTACGCACTTACGCACCTCCCCATGGACCGCAGAAGAGTCGACATCCCCCTGCCCACCGCGCCCGGCTTCCGGCCGGTGCCGTTCACGGGAGTGATCTACGTGATGAGCGAGGCCGCGCGCCTCGGCTACGCATATGGGCACCCGGACTGGTGCAACCTAGGCCAGGGGATGCCGGAGACGGGCGACCTTCCCGGCGCGCCCCCGCGTATCTGCGAGGTGGAGATCGCCCCCGCGGACCAGGAGTACGCGCCGGTGGCCGGCGTTCCCGAGCTGCGCGCCGCAGTGGCCGAGCTCTACAACCAGCTCTACCGCCAGGGAAAGGAGTCCAAGTACACCGCCGAGAACGTGTGCATCTGCGGCGGCGGGCGCCTTTCGCTCACCCGCACGGTGGCGGCGCTGGGCGAGATCAACCTGGGCCACTTCCTTCCCGACTACACCGCCTACGAGGAGCTGCTCGACATCTTTCGGCTCTTCACCTCCATCCCCATCCTGCTGGAGGGGAGCGAGGGGTACGGCTTCGACGTGGAGCGGCTGGAGCGCGAGGTGACGGGGCGCGGCCTATCCGCCGTCCTCCTCTCCAACCCCGGCAACCCCACGGGGCGCTCCATCCGCGGCGCGGAGCTGGAGTCGTGGGTGGATGCGGCGCGGCGGCTGGAGTGCACCTTTCTCTTCGACGAGTTCTACAGCCACTACCAGTGGGGCGCCCCGGAGGCGGACGGGATGGTTTCCGCCGCGCGCTACGTGGACGACGTGGACGAGGACCCGGTCGTGATCCTGGACGGCTTCACCAAGAACTGGCGCTACCCCGGCTGGCGGTGCACCTGGGTGGTGGGGCCGCGCTCGGTGATCGAGGGGGTCTCCAGCACGGGATCGTTCCTGGACGGCGGCGGCAACCGCCCCCTCCAGCGCAGCGCCATCCCCCTCCTGGACGCCGACGCGGTGCGCGCGGAGACGAAGGCGATCCAGGAAGTCTTCGGCCGCAAGCGCCGCGTCCTGGTGGACGGGCTGCGTGCGGCCGGTATGCGGCTGGACCTGGAGCCGGAGGGCACATTCTACGTCTGGGCCGACCTCGCCGACCTCCCGCCCCCGCTGAACGACGGCATGGGCTTCTTTCGCGCCGCGATCGAGGAGCGGGTGATCTGCGTTCCGGGCGAATTCTTTGACATCAACCCCGGCAAGCGCCGCAGCGGCCGCCCCTCCCGTTTCCGCACCTACGCGCGCTTCTCCTTCGGCCCCGAGGAGCGCTTCGTGGCCGAGGGCGTGCGCCGCATCCAGGCGCTGGTGGAGCGCGCGGCGCGAGGGGAGGTGGTGGTGGAGTAGGCCCTCACCCAGGCCCTCACCCCCGGCTCGTTACACTCGCCTGCCCCCTCTCCCGATAACAGGAGAGGGCTCCGCCCTCCTGTCATCGAGAGAGGGGGCGGAGATCATGGCCCCCTCCCCCCGGCCCCCTCCCCCGCCTGCGGGGGCGCAGGGCGGGGGAGGGGGAGAACTCCGCGTGCGTTCGCGCGGATGCCCCGTAGGGTGCGCACCGCAACCCGCGTCCCCGAGACCGCTTCAGCGGTCTTCGCGTAGTTCCAGCCGGGGGATTCATCCCCCGGCGGCGGGGCCGACCCATTGCCGTCCCGCACCAATCCCGCCCACCCCGAGCCTGCGAAGGCAGGCTTCCCGCGGTTGTTGCAGCGGTTTCAACCGCCGGGCTCCCCCCACCCCTCCAGCACCTCATCCAGCCGCCGGATCTCGCGGGCGGCGCCGAGGGCGGCGAAGCAGCCGCGGGCACGGTGCAGCGCGTCGCGGGCCTCGTCGCGGCGGCCCTGCTCCCAGCGCAGGCGGGCGATGGCGCCCAGGATCTCGGCGCGCTCCAGCTCGTGGCCCTCGCCAGCCACGAGCATGGCGGCATCGGCCAGCTCGCGGTCCGCGGCGGCGAAGTCGCCCTCCAGGCGCGCGATGACGGCGCGGAAGCGGCGCACCCCGGCCAGCGTGCCGCGGTCGTCCAGCGGACCCGCCAGCTCCTCGGCGCGGTCCAGCGTGGCGCGGGCGCGGCGCAGCTCGCCCATCTGGATCAGCGGCTCGGCGCGGTTCAGGTACAGGCGCGTGGCGGCGGGACGGTGCCCGATCCGCTCCGCCACGTCCAGCGCGCGGTCCATGTACAGCTCCGCCTCCAGCCACTCGCGCAGATCCGCGCACACCATCCCCAGGTTGTTGTACGCCATCATCGCCGCGGTGCGGTCGCCGGAGCGGATGGTGGACGCGATGCACTCCAGGTAGAGCGCCCGCGCCTCGGCCAGCTCGCCGTGGATGTTGGCGATCACCCCCAGGTTCTGGCACACCAGCCCGGTGAGCTCGTCGTCGCGCACGGCGCGCGCACGCGCCAGCGCATCGCGGTAGAGCGCCGCGGCGCGGGGCAGCTCCTCGCGGGTGTAGAGGAGGAGCGCACGAACGTTGACGGCCCGGGCCGCCGCGCGCGCCAGGCCGCAGCGCTCCGCGATCTCGAAGCTCAGCTCCGCCAGCTCTTCGGCCTCCTCCACGCTGCCGAGCCCGCCGCGCACGCTGGCCTGCCGCCGCAGCGCGTCCACCGCGGCGGAGGGGTCGCGCTCCGCCAGCGCGCGGCGGAAGAGGGCCGCGTACAGCCGGTCCGCCTCCTTCCACCGGCCGGCCACCTCCAGCTCCTTGCCGCGCGCCGCCAGCGCGGAAAGGGGCTCGGACATCGCTTGCGGAACTTCCACGGCAGACATCACGCTACGCCCGCGGTTCAGTTGGATCCCACCAGGTACCCGCTGAGGGACGGGAGCTCGGCGGTCAGGACGCGCGGCTCGCCCTGTACGGGAAGGCTGGAAACCGCTTTGAGCGAGCCGTCGCGCTCCTGGCGCAGGATCGTCGGAGAGGCCAGCCTCCCGTATTCCTCCGGGGTGCATTGCTGCGCGCTGATGCGGAGCGTGGCGCGCCGGCCGTTCAGGAAGCTGTAGCTCTCCTGCCCGCGCACGTGCGCCTCCACCCCCACCCGCGGGGCCGGCAGCGCGGTGAGGATGAAGACCGTCCCCGGCTGCGCCGCGCCCGCGGGCACCTGCAGCACGTGCTGTCCGGCGGCGCCGCGCACCTGCAGCGTGGCGCTCCCCGCATCGTTGGCGACGACGGAGTCGGTCCCGGCCGGCCCCGCGGTGCTCGCGCACTGGGCGATGTACGGGCCGCGGGCGACGGGGTTGTTGGACCCGTTGCACGCGGCGAGGAGCAGCGAGGCGAGAATGGCGCGATGAAGGGTACGCATAGTGGAATCCGGTGGGAAAAGGGGAGGAGAAGGCGCCCCGCGGGGCGGGTCCTAGTCGTCGTGGCGCGGGGGGAGCACGCCGGGGATGCGGAGGATGAAGGTCGATCCGGCGCCCACCTCGCTCTCCACGCGCAGGTCGCCGCCCAGCAGGCGCGCCAGCTTTCGCGAGATGGGGAGCCCCAGCCCCGTCCCCTCCGAGCCGGGGAGCTGATGGAACTCCTCGAAGATGCGGTCCAGGTGCTCGGCGGGGATGCCGCGCCCCGTGTCGGAGACGCGTAGCTCCATCCACTCCCCATCCGCGCGCGCGGCGAGCACCACCTCGCCGTCGGGCGTGAACTTGATGGCGTTGGAGAGGAGGTTGGTGAGGATCTGCTTCACCCGCCTCGAGTCGGTGCGCAGGACCGGCGCGCCCTCCCCCGGCTCGGAGCGGAGGCGCAGGCCGCGGGCGCTGGCGAGCGGCTCCGCCACGGCGATGGACGCATCCATCAGCTCGCGCAGGGGGCAGGGCTCCAGCGACGCCTCCATCCGCCCCGCGTCCAGCTTGGCGAAGTCCAGCAGGTCGTTGATCAGCTCCATCAGGGTCAGCGTGGCGGTCCGCGACCTCTCCAGGTAGAGCTTCGCCCGGTCCGGAAGCGGGCCCGCCGCCCCGCGCAGCAGGAGGTCGCCGTACCCCTTCACGGAGTTGATGGGGGTGCGCAGCTCGTGGCTCACCATGTTGAAGAAGCGCTCCTTCACCGCCGACAGCTCGCTCAGCTTCTCGTACGCGCCCTCCAGCTCGCGCGAGCGCTCTTCGACGGCGCGGTGGAGCTGCGCGTTGCTGATGGCGACGGCGGCGTGGCGGGCCAGCGTTACGGCGAGCCGCGCGTCCTGCCGGGTGATGCGGTACGGCTCGCGGTAGCCGATCACCAGCGCGCCGAAGTGCTCGCCGAAGAGGGAGAGCGGCACGCCCAGCCCCGCCCGCATCCCCTCCGTGGCGTGCAGAGTGAAGTCGTCCGCGCGCAGCTCCTCGCCGTCGCCCAGGTACACGGGCTTGCCGGCTTCCACCACGCAGCGGGCGAGCGGATCGTCCTCGGGGGAGGGGAGCGCCGCCTGGATGCCCACCCCCGCGCAGGCGCGCAGGTGCCCGCCCTCTCCCGTGCTGACGACGGCGTAGTCGGCGCCGAGCAGGGTGCGGGTGAAGCGCGCCACCAGCCCCACCACCTCGTCCGGATCGAGCGTGCGGTTGGCGGCGAGGCCCAGCACGTCGAGCGCCTCGGTCTCTTCGGCGCGCTCGCGCAGGCGGCTGCACTCCTCGCGCGCCTCCACGAGCTGCGTGTGCCGCGCGCGCACCGTCGCCAGCGTCTCGGCCAGCGGCGCCCACGCGTCCGGATCCTCGAACGCTCCCGCCGGGGCGGCCAGCAGGAGCGCGCCCTGGGAGTTGGCCAGCGGGAGCACCTGGATCTCGGCGCCAGGGAAGCGCGTCTCCATCTCCCTCCCCAGCGAGTGCGCGGAGTAGCTCTCCGCGACCACGGCCTGGGCCGCTACCCCGCGCACCCCGGCCCCCGCCTCCATCCCGCTCGGATAGGCGGCGACGCTCTCCGCGTCCGCGTCCACCCACAGCGCGCAGTGGAGGCCGAGCGCGTCGTGGAGCGACTCGGCGAGCGTCCAGAGCGCGCTCTCGGGGTCGTCCTGGCACCCGGCGCGAAGGGCGGCACGGAGGAGGTCCCCCTCTTGGGGGGGCGTGGAGCGTGGAGCTAGGGCGGAAAGCATGGTACCACCCGAGTGTGAGGATCTGCCGACGGGCGGTTTGGAGGGGCTACACGTTCCGTGCCGTGTTCGCCCCTTTGACGACGCCACGGTTTCCGGGTGGTGCGTAGATCGCAAGTGTTCGTTACTGATGGATTTATGCTCCCGCGACGGACACGGCTGTTTGCCGGGGCGTAAATTTGCGGCGGGAAGCTGCGGGGTGCATGCGCGCCGCTGGGACACGAGTGCCGCACCAGGTATCGGCGCGCGGGGCGGAAGGGCGGAGCGAGGCGGGGCACGGGCGGCCACGCGGGACCGCCCCTACGGGTTTTTGTGTGATGCGCGGAGATCGCGGCGGGGGAGAGGGAGGGCGGACACGCAGGTCCGCCCCTACGGGTTTTCGGTGCACATCGCGGATGGGTGCGCCGCACAGGTTCGCGCGACGGGCGGGGATGCACGCATCCGCCCCTCCCCCAGGCAGTTTTGGGGGAGGGGCCGCGAGGTGACGAGCGGGCGAGGGGGCCCGCCCGCCCGCACGCAAAAGAGGCCCGCGCAGCTGGTGCGCGGGCCTCTTGCCGGTTTTCGAATCCGTGCCGTCTAGTTCCCGCCCGTCGGGAGCCCGCGACCCACTGTGAGGGTGGTGTCGGCCGGCGCAGTCGTCCCGGACGTGGTGCTCGACGACGTGGTGGACTGCGGTCCGGTACTCCCCCCGCCCGTCACGTTCCCGCCCGTCGGAAGTCCGTCGAACGCCGGCTTCGCTTCCGGCGAGAACGGCGTTTCCCCGTCCGTACCACATGCCGAGGCGAGAAGAACCACCGCCCCCAGCACCATCGCAATGCGCGTCCCACGGACCATTGAGCCCTCCTTGGTACATCGTTTCCTGCGTGTGAAAATCAGTATAGCAGGAGGTGTGCCCAAGTGCTACGGCGGGAAACGGACGGTGGGGTGGGTGAGAAGCTAAGTCTCTACGGTCTGGAGGGTTGGCTCTGATTCGCGAAGCCGCGCGAGGCGATTGTCGATCTCCGCGACGTCTCGCCCGGCGCCCAGCCCCGCGAAAAGAGTGCGCGCTTCCGTGAACGCGTTTCGTGCTTGGGCCGTGTGCCCGCGCCTGCGGTGGAGCTCCCCCAGCTCGCGGAGCGCGGCCGCGCGCTCCACCTCCTGGCCGGGCCCCATGGCCAGATCCAGGGCCTGATTCAGCGACTCCTCGGCGCCGGCCTCGTCGCCCGTGCGCAGCGCCAGCACGCCCCGGTAGCGCGCCACGTCGGAGAGCACCCCCCGTTCTCCGATCTTCGCGGCGATCTCTTCGGCGCGGTTGAGCGATGCGAGAGCGCTTTCCGTGTCTCCCACCTCGATCAGCGGCTGCGAGCGGTTCGACAGGAGAAAGGCGAGGGCGGGGGAGTCGCCGATCCGCTCCGCGATCTCGATGCCGCGCGCGTAAAAGATTTCCGCTTCCATCCACTCGTGCAGGTCGCCGCAGACCATCCCCAGGTTGTTGTACGCCAGCGCGGCGCTCGCGCTGCTCCCCGAGCGCACGAACGAGCCGATGCACTCCAGGTACAGCGTGCGCGCCTCGCGCAGGTCGCCCATCAGGTTGGCGATCACCCCGGTGTTCTGGAGGGCGAAGCCGGCCAGCTCGTCGTCGCCCAGGTCCAGCGCCAGCTCATGGGCGCGAGCGAACAAGGCGTGCGCCCCCCTCCAGTCGCCGCGGGCGTGGCGGATGAGGCCGACGACGTTGACGGCGCGGGCGGCGGCGCGCGCGAGCCCGGCCCGCTCCGCGATCTCGCGGCTCAGCTCGGCCAGCTCCTCCGCCTCGTCCCAGCGCCGCTCGCGGTTGCGCACCCGCGCCTGCCCGCGCAGGGCATCGGACGCGTGCTCCACCGCGCCGGAGTGGAGCGATTCGCGGAAGGCGCGCGCGTACAGCCCGGCCGCCTCGTCCCAGTGCCCCAGCCGCTCCTGGTCCGACGCGAGCTGCGTGAGCCGGACGGGGGAGAGCGCCTCAGTCATCCGCCGGCACCGCGTGCGGAAGGCGCAGGGTGAAGACGGAGCCCTCGCCCGGCGTGCTCTTCACCCGCAGCTCGCCCCCCAGCAGCCGCGCCAGCTTGCGGGAGATGGGGAGCCCCAGCCCCGTGCCGCCGCTCACCCTGGAGCCCGGGACCTGCTCGAACTCGTGGAAGATGCGCTCCTGGTGCTCCGGCGCGATCCCGCGCCCCGTGTCCGCCACGTGCACCTCCACCCCCTCCGCCACCGGCTCGATGGACACGGTGATCCGTCCGCGGTCGGTGAACTTGACCGCGTTGGAGAGGAGGTTCAGAAGGATCTGGCGTACACGGTCCGAGTCGGTGGAGATCAGCGGAACGGCATCGGCCGACACCACCTCCACGGTGATCTCCTGCGCCACGGCGAGCGGCTCGACGGTGGCGAGCGCCTCGTCCACGATGGCGCGCACGCGTGCCGGGTGGCAGACGAGGTCCATCTTGCCGGCGGCGAGCTTGGAGAGGTCCAGCACGTCGTTCACCAGCAGGAGGAGCGAGCGCGTGGCCCGCTGCGCCCGCTCCAGGAACGAGCGCGCCCCCGCCGGAATGGGCCCCACGACGCCGTCCAGCAGGAGGTCCTGGTAGCCCAGGATGGAGTTGAGCGGTGTGCGCAGCTCGTGGCTCATGGAGGCGAAGAAGCGCTCCTTGGCCTCGGTGCTCCAGCGCAGCTCCTCGTTCGCGCGCTCCAGCTCGCCGCCGCGCTCGGCCAGCGTGCGGTGCAGGCGCGCGTTGCCGATGGCGACCGCCGCGTGCCCCGCCAGCGTCAGGGCCAGGCGCACGTCGCGCGGGGCGGGCTCGTAGGCGCGCCGGTAGCCGATCACCAGCGCCCCGAACGTCTCGCCGAAGAGGGAGAGCGGCACGCCCACCCCCGCCTGCATCCCCTCGGCGGCGTGGAAGGGCTCGGCGTCGACCTCTTCGCCCTCCAGCACCACCGGCTTCCCCGCCTCGGCCACGCGTAGCGCAAAGGGGTCGTCCGATTCGCCGTCGTGCGCACGCAGCCCCACCGACGCCGTGGTGCGCAGCGCCCCATCCAGCGCCGCCGTGTTGACGGTGACGTAGTGGGCGCCCAGCAGCGCGCGGGCGAAGCGGGCCACCAGCGCCAGCACCTCGTCGGGGTCCAGCGTACGGTTGGCGGCCAGGCCGAGCACGTGCAGCGCCTCGCTCTCCTCGGCGCGCTGGCGGAGCTCGTCGCGCTCCTCCTCCGCGCGCCTCAGCTCGTCCGCGCGCCCGGCCACCCGCCCGAACGCATCGGCGATCTCGCTCCACCCCTCGCCCTCCCACGCGGTGGCGGCCAGCGCCAGCGCGCCCCCCTCGCGGAGGGGGAGGATGCGCACTTCGCGCCCGTCCGCCAGCGTGACGCTCTCCGCGCCGCGCGCCACCCCCTGGAGCACCTCCTGGGGCGGGGGGCAAGCCGCGGGCTCGGCGCCCTTGAGCTCGCCCTTTGCCCCCACCCACCACGCCCGCCGGCGCGCCTCCGGCCCCGCCAGGGCGAGCGCAAGCTCGCGGAGCGCCGCATCGGGCTCTCCGCACTCATAGATGCGCAGCAGGGTGTCGCGGTGGGGCATGCCGTGGGGTACGAGAGGTGTCCCCGAAGGATAGGGGCAGGCGCCACGACGCGAAAGGGATGTTTGCGGCGGATGGCTGGCCGGGGGGGCTGGCCCGGACTGGCCCAGGCGAGTGAACTCGCGGCAACAACAGCACAAAGTCCGCCTTCGCGGACTCCCGGACGAGATCTCGGCCCGTCCCGAACGCCCCTACCCCGGGCTCCCTTCAGGAACCGCCGCCCCGCGCCCGAACCCCTGTAGGGGCAGCCCCGCGTGGCTGCCCGTGTCCGGCTACACGCGGAGGCCCGCTCCAGGAGCGCATGAATCCTCCACCTGCAAAAACCCGGAGTCCGCCTTCGCGGACCCCGGGTCAAATGCCATGTTCCCCAGCCGGCTTCAGCCGCCTTCGCGTGGTTCCAGCCGGGGGCTTCAGCCCCCGGCTAACCCGGGCTGCCCCCTACTTCCCAGCCCACACGTTGTTCCGCCGGTTCACGTCCAGAAAGTACTGCTCCGGGTCCAGCTCCACGCGGGCAACCGGGCCGTTCACCCGCACCGTGACCGTCTGCAGGCGGGTGGAGGGCTGCAGCCAGCGCTCCACCGGGATGGTGGCGCGGGCGGTGGTGCCGTCGCGCATCGTCACCGTCACGAAGGTGGGGCCGGGCGCCTGGCCGTAGTCGCGCACCGAGACGCGCACCGAGTCCGCGCCCGTCGACACCGCCGCGATCCCCTGGTCGAACGTCGCGTTGCGAAAGAAGTACGGGTACCAGAACCAGTCGAGGTCGCGCCCCGACACCCGCTCCATCGTGTTGAAGAAGTCCCACGGATACGGGTGCTTCAACTGCCACTCGTTCATGTAGGTGCGCATCCCGCGAAAGAAAACGTCGTCGCCCAGCGTCGCCTGCAGCGAGCGCATCAGGAGGCCCGGCTTGTAGTAGGCCGTGACGCCGTAGAGCACCGCGTTCTGCTGGTCGCCGTGCGTCATCAACGGCTGCAGGCGGGCGGCGGGACCGCTGGCCCCCAGCGTGGCGGCGCGCGGGTCCGCCCAGTGGTTGGAGCGCGGATAGTAGTCGTGGAACGCCAGCGCCTCCTGGTAGGTGTTGATCCCCTCGTCCATCCAGGGGAACGCGGCCTCGTCCTGGCCCACCATCATGGGGAGCCACTCGTGCCCCACCTCGTGCGCGATCACCTCGTACAGCCGCTCCTCCTGGCCGGTCGGCTTCCCCACGAAGACGAGCATCGGGTACTCCATCCCGTAGATCGGCCCCTCGCTTACGCTGATGTGCGGGTAGATGTACGGCACCATCTGCCGGCTCAGGAACTCGATCGACTGGTCCGCGTGGCGCACCGCGCGGTCCCAGAACGGCGCGCCGGCCCTGTACATGGCGTGCACCGGGATGTGGCGCGTCCCGCCGCCGGCCGTGGGGATGGTGCCGCGGGTGACGTCCCACAGGTAGCGGTTGGAGGTGGCGAAGGCGAAGTCGCGCACGTTCTCCGCCCGGAAGCGCCAGGTCACCTTGCCGCCGGTGCCGGCGAGCGTGGACCGCTCCAGGTCCGCCCGCGTCACCACGTGCGTCACCGAGTCCGTCTGCATGGCGCGGGCGAGGCGCGCGCGCGTCTCGGGCGCCAGCACCTGCTCGGGGTTCTGCAGCGTGCCCGTCGCCGTGATCAGGTACTGCGCGGGAAGGGTGAGCTGCACGTCCCAGTCGCCGTAGTCCAGGTAGAACTCGCCCTGTTCCTGGTACGGCGTCACGTCCTGCCCCACCACGTCGTCGTACACGGCGATCTGCGGATACCACTGCGCCACCTGCAGCACGCGCCCGCCGAGCGCGTCCTCGAAGCCGGTGCGCGGCGCCTGGGCCGGCGGCACCTTGAAGTTCCAATCGATGTCGAAGGCGATGCTGTCGCCCGCGGGCAGCGCGCGTTGCAGGAGCACGCGGGCCAGCGTGCCGTTCACCAGGTAGCCGGCGGTGCGGCGCCCCTCGCGCAGGTTGGCCTCGTAGTCCGGCTGCGACACCTCGCCCAGTGTCTGCCCCGCCACCTGGAAGCGAGTGATGGTGAGCCCCCCCGTCACCTGCCGGAACAGGTTCTGGTAGAAGTTCATGGTGATGACGGGGAGCGAGTCGGGCGAGTTGTTGACGTACACGATCCGCTCCGACCCCGTCACTCGCGGCGTGCGGGGGTCCAGCTCGGCGCGGATAGTGTAGCGCACCCGGTTCTGCCAGTAGCGCCGGCCGGGCGCGCCCGTCTCGCTGCGGGTGCCGCGCTGCACCGCCGCCTGGAACTCCGGCGGAGGGATCACGCGCTGCACGAAGGTGCGCCCCGCCGTGTCCAGCGCGGGCCCGGTGGGAAGCGGCCGTACGATCGGTTCCGCCACCGGCGCGCAGGCCCCGGCGATGGCGAGCGTGGCAAGGACAGCCGCGTGGCTGACGAAGTTCCTCAAGAGCGGTCTCCGCGTAAGGGTACGGGCGGGCAAGCCAGCCCAGGCGGATCAAAACGCGGGCCAGCGCCCGAATCCTATCCCGTCCACGCTCCCAATGTTCCTGCCACGAAGAGGGCGGCGCATCTCCGCGCCGCCCTCTTCTTTTTCTTTCCGTACCCCTCTGTGGCTCTGTGTGAGGCCGCTGTTACAGCACCAGTTCCATCTCCAGCTCCGGCGTGAACACCGTCTCCGGCTTGAAGCGGAAGCCGGCCTTCTCGTACGAGCGCACGGCGGGCCGGTTGCGCGGCTCCACCGAGAGCCAGAGCCGGTCGATGCGCATCGTGCGCGCCACCTGCGCCGTCAGGATGTTGACCTCGGTGCCGAGCCCCTGCCCGCGCACGGCCTCTTCCAGGAAGATGGCGTACTCGGACACGCCGGGCCGGTCGGTGGGCATGATCATGGCGTGCCCCACCAGCCGCCCCTCGTGCTCCACCAGGAGGTGCGTGCCGGCGCGGAGGATGGAGTCCAGCCAGCGCGCCACGCGGGGCGCCCCCTCCGGCGGGAGCCCCTGCGCCTCGCGCTTCGGGGTGAATTCGGCGTAGAACCGCTCCAGCGACTCGCGGTCGTCGGGGCGGTACGGACGTACGGCGGACAATCGGTTCTCCTTGTCGTACACCGCGGCGGGGAGCAGCCCCTGCGGGGTGGCGGGCGCGTCGGGTTCGGTGGGCACCTGGTTCAGAAGCCGAGCCCCCACCCGCGGAGGAGCGGGAGGGCCTGGCGGCGAAGCGATTCGACGGTTCGGCGGTTGGTCGCCTCGATCTCGGCGCGCCGCGGCACGGCGGGGAAGAGCCCCTCCGGGTCGCGCAGCCGTTCGGGGAGCAGGTCGGGCGACTCCCCCTGCCAGCGGTCGTTCCATGCGTGGGGGATGACGTCCGGCGCGGACTGGCCGGAGAGCGCGGCCCACACCAGCGCCCAGGCGCGCGGCACCGCCGTCCACACCGCGTACCCTCCTCCGCCCGTCGCGATCACCCGGCCGCCGCAGTGCCGGTCGGCCACCTCGCAGGTGATCCGCACCGTCTCCTCGTACAGCCGCGTGGTGGCGCGCAGGTGGGTGAGCGGATCGTACGTGTGCCCGTCGCACCCGTTCTGCAGCACGATAACGTCCGGCCGAAACGCGTCCGCGATGTCGGGGAGGAGGCGCTCATAGAGGCCGATCCACGAATCGTCTTCCGTGAACGGCTCCAGCGGCACGTTGAGCGAGTAGCCGTACCCCTCCCCCTCGCCCAGCTCGTCCACGAAGCCGGTGCCGGGAAAGAGGTAGCGCCCCGACTCGTGAATGGAGAGCGTGAGTACCTCGGGATCATCGTAGAAGATCCCCTGCACGCCGTCGCCGTGGTGGGCGTCGTAGTCGATGTACATCACCCGCGCCCCATGCGCCTCGCGTATCCACGCGATGGCCGCCGCCAGATCGCTGTACACGCAGAAGCCGGAGCCGCGGTCGCGGTGCGCGTGGTGCAGCCCGCCGGCGATGTTGAAGGCCCTCGTGTACTCGCCGCTCATCACCAGCTCGGCGGCGCGCAGGGTGGCGCCGGTCACCAGCGCGGTCACGTCGTGCATCCCGGGGAAGAGCGGCGTGTCGTCCGTCCCAAGCCCCCACTTCCAGCCATCCGCGGCGCGCGCGCCCGGCTCGCTGAAGCGCCGCACCGCCTCCACGTACTCCGGCGTGTGCACCCGCAGCAGCTCCTCCTCCGTGGCCTGGCGGGGTGCGACGATGCCGACGTGCTCCGCCTCCAGCAGCCCCATCGCCTCCATCAGCGAGACGGTGAGCTCCAGCCGCTTGGGGTTGAAGGGATGGTCGGGGCGGAATCGGTAGGCGGTGACCGCCGGGTCCCACACCAGCGCCGTCTTCACCGCGCTCAAGCGCCCTCCATCCGCCGCAGGTCGTTCTCCAGCGACGGCCAGCCCACGCGCGCCCCCGCCCGCTCCAGCGCCGCGATCGCCTCGCGCGGGTCGATGGTGGCCAGGTGCACCACGGCGGTCTTGCGCCCCTCCGCGTCCACTCCAGTCACCATCACGCTGTTGACGTTGATCTTCAGCTCCTCGCCGATCACCCGCATGGCGCGCGAGAGTTCGCCGGGGCGGTCGGGAAGGGAGATCTCCAGCCTCGAGGAGGGCCCGGAGGCGGTCAGGATCTCCACGAACGCCTGCAGGATGTCCGTCTCGGTGAGGATTCCCAGGAGCGCGCCCTCCGCATCCACCACCGGGAGCGAACCCACGCGATGGCGGCGCATGCGCACGGCGGCGTCCTCGACGGTGTCGAAAGGCCCCACGGTGATCGCGCCGCGCGCCATGACGTCGGCCACGGGCGTCCCCTCGACGGCGGCGACGTCCTCGGCGCTCTCCATCCCCAGCGGCGAGGGCATGGCGAGGCGCAGGTCGCGGTCGCTGATCATCCCCACCACCTCGCCGCCCTCGACGACGGGCAGGTGGCGCACGCGGTGCTCGCGCATCAGGCGGAGCGCCTCCCCCAGCGTCGCGCCGGCCGGCACCGCGACGGGGTCGCGGGTCATGCGGTTCTTTACCAGCAAAGTGCGTTAGTGCGTGAGTGCGTTAGTGCGTTTTGGCGCCGCGACCTCGTAGGGGCGTGATTCATCACGCCCGCGCCCTCCCGCGCGCCGCCGCCCGTTGTCCCCACCGCCACGCGGCCTGCCGTCCCCACCGCCATGCGTCCCGCCGTCCTCACCGCCACGCGGCCCGGCCGTCGGCACCGCCATCCTGTAGGGGCAGCCCCATGTGGCTGCCCGTGTCCGCCGCTGCGCCGCAGCCCGCATTCAGGAGCGAATGAAGGCCGCCGGAACAACGCGAAGCCCGCCTGCTCACGCATACGCCGGCGCGCATACCCACCATCCTGTCATCCTGAGCGACGCGCGACTCCGTCCTAGCCCGTGCGCAAGAGTATGGCGCGGAGCGAAGGATCTACTGCGCGTGGCGCGAGGCCCGTGGTACGTCGCCGTCCTCCTGCCACGCCGGCTAGATCCTTCGGTCGCCGCAGGAGTACGGCGCAGCGTAGACATCCGTCGGGCGGCTCCCTCAGGATGACAAAGGAATTGACGGCCCCACGTTCCACACCCCACCCCCGACGCACTCACGCACTCACGCACTCACGCACTCACGCACTCACGCACTCACGCACTCACGCTCACGCACTCACGCACTCACGCACTCACGCACTCTCACCCGATCACGTCCCCCGGCTCGCGCCCGCAGAAGCCGGGCCGCGTGGCGACGAGCGAGACGAGGCCGGCATCGTCGACCGCGAGGATGGCGTTCTGGCCCCATTCGATTCCGAGGCGTACGGCGGCGTCGAGGGCGGCGGGGCCGAGGAGGGCGGTGCCGGGCTCGTTCCAGCGCGGGTCGGGAGCGTGGGCGCGTGCGGGGAGGCACGGAACGCCCAGCGCCACCACCTGAGTGAGCAGGCGGCGCGCGGCGACGCGGTTCTCGGCCGCCGAAGCATGCACGGAGGCCGGGTTGTAGGCGGTGACGATGGCGGCGGGACGGAGCGGGCGCGGAGCGGGACTGCCGGGGGCCAGGCGGAGCGTGCCCCCGGGGACGCGGACCGACCAGGAGGTCTCCAGGTACGCCGCCCGCAGCGCCTCGTCAGGGCCGCACACGGGCGGAAGCGAGGGAGCTACAGCCGCTCTTCGCGGACCAGCTTCCCATCCGCATACACGCGCAGCACCGACGCAGTGCCGGAGTAGGACGGGTCCAGGAGCTGTGCGGTGAGGGCGCCGTCGCTGTTGTAGACCTCCAGCATGTCGCAGCGGCCGTCGCCGTTGCGGTCGGACCAGGCGCCAGCCATGCGCATGTCCTTGCCGTTGAAGCGAACGAAGCGCGCCTTGCCGCCCGCCACCCCCTCGGGACGCGCGCTCACACCGCTGGCGCCGCCGGCCAGCCAGCCCGCCTGCTGCCCCACCCACGCTTCGTTCACCTCGCCGGGAGCGGGCATGGCGGGCATCGACCTGCTGGCGGGCCGCCAATCCTGCGCCCGCGCGGGGCGGGCGGCGAAGGCGAGCAGCACGGCTCCGGCGGCCACGGCCGCGACGACGTGTTTGCGCTTCATGGGGACCTCTCCTGGGTGAAGGTTCACGATACAAGCTACCCCGGGGCCGGCGCCAGGGTTCCGCACGGGGTACGGCCGTTGCGTGGGGGAGAACGCTCACGGACGGCCGCTCCGGACGTTCACCGCGGATCTCACGAAGGACCAATCAGATGGCCGATCCCGGGATCGCGCGGGCCCGCTACCAGGGGCTGGTGGCGGCGCGCCGCTGGACCCACGACCCCGCCCGCCCCACGGCGGACTTTTCCCTCGCCGTGGGCGACCGCATCGGCGAGCTCACCGTGATCGGGCACCTGGCGCGCGGCAGGATGACGGAGCTGTACCAGGTGTGGAGCAATCGCCACTGGTGCGCCCTCACCGGCAAGGTGGTGCACCCCGAGTTCGCGGGGGCGAAGGCGCCGGCCTCCTTTCGCAACGAGGCGCGCGTCCTCCACCGGTTGCGCCACCCCAACATCGTGCAGCTCTTCGGGAGCGGGGTGGCGGAGGGGAGGTCGTACCTGCTGATGGAGTACCTGGCGGGCCCCTCGCTCTTCGATGTCCTGGAGGCGATGCCCAAGCGCCGCCTTCACGTGCCCGACGCCATCCGCGCGGTGATGAACGTGGGCGCCGCCGTGCACTACCTCCACCGCTGCGGCTACCTGTACCGCGACCTGAAGCCGGCCAACATCCACCTGCGCGAAGGGGTGCCGGTGCTGCTGGACTTCGACGTGGTGCGTCCCATCAAGCTCACCAGCCGCCCCACGGACCGGCTGGGGACGGCGCCGTACATGGCCCCGGAGCAGGTGAGGCAGGAGCCGCTCTCCCCCGCCACCGACGTGTACGGGCTGGGGGCGCTTCTCTACGAGCTGCTGACGGGGCGCTGGCCCAACGAGGAGCCGGAGGAGGACGACGAGGACTTCTGGGACGAGGACGAAGATTGGGAGGAGCCGGCCGCGAGCAAGGCGGCGCCGAACCCGGACGACACGCCGCGCGCGCTCACCACGCGCGAGCTGGAGTCGCGCTACCCGCAGATCTGCCAGGCGCCGGTCTCGCCGCGCCAGCACAACCCGCAGATCCCGGCCGAGCTGGAGGGGATGATCTTGCGCGCGCTGGACTCCGATCCCCGCGCCCGCTTCCAGACCATCTCCGGTATGCTAGCGGCTCTCGCCCCGATGCTCAAGGGCCGCAACCGCTTGTGGCCGGAGGAAGCGCCCATCGAGAGAAGGGCGGATACGCAGTCGCGCTAGGGGCGGCGGGCCCCCTCCCCCGCTCGTTCCTCGCGGCCCCTCCCCCAAAACAACCTGGGGGAGGGGCGCACGCGTGCATCCCTGCGCGTCGCGTGGTTCGGCGCGGGGGAGGGCACGGGCAGCCACGCAGGGCTGCCCCTACGGGTGTTGGGTACGCAAGGGCGGGGATTGGGACAGGGCAGAGGAGGGCAGACACGCAGGTCTGCCCCTACCGGATCTGCGCTGCGGGGAATGCAGTTCTCCCCCTCACCCGCCCTGCGCCCCCGCAGGCGGGGGAGGGGGCCGGGGGGAGGGGGCCTTTCGGCGCCCGCTTAGGTGCGAATCTTCCGCGCCTCCACGATGAGCGACTTGTGAATGCCGAGGGCGGCGCGGGCGCCCTCGGAGGCGGCGCGGATGACGAGGCGGGAGCCGGGGACGATGTCGCCCGCCGCGTAGACGCCGGGGACGCTCGTCTGGAACTCCTTGTCCACGTCAAGGATACCCTCCAGGGCGCCGTCTTCGTCGAGCTTGCAGCCAAGGTCGGCGGCGAGCGGGGATGCGGCGCCGCTGGCGATGTGGAAGAAGAGCGCCTCGATCTCTTCCGGCGGGCCCTCGTGGAAGATGGCACGCTGGACCTGCTTGCCCTCGCCTTCGAGCCGGATGACGGCCTCGCGGCGGATGGGGATGTCGTGCTCCGCCAGCGCTTCGAGCGCCTCGCTGCTCATGTCGGCGGCGTGGCTGTCGGTGAGGAGGACGATGTCGCGCGTCCAGGTCATGATGTACATGCAGAACTTGGCGATCCCCTCGCCCCATCCCATGACGGCGATGCGCTTGCCGACCACTTCGGGTCCGTCGCAGTCGGGGCAGTGCCAGATGCTCTGGCCGTAGAAGTCCGTCAGCCCCGGCGTTTCGGGGACGATGTCCTTGAGGCCGGTGGCCAGGAGGATGCGGCGGGCCTGGACGGTGGCGCCGCCGGAGAGGGTGACGGTGAAGTCATCTTTTTCGCCCTCGATGCTCTCCACGCAGCCGTGCCCGAACTCGGCGCCGGCGCCGCGCGCCTGCTCCTGTCCGATGCGGCGCAGCTCGGCTGGCGTGGGGTCCGAGACGCCGAAGTAGCCGTGCACGCCGTAGGTGACGGCGTTGCGCCCGTCGCCGGCGTCGACGATGCGCACGCGGCGCTGGTAGCGCGCCAGCCACTGCCCCGCCATCAGCCCCGCGGGGCCGCCTCCCACCACGATCACGTCGTACTTCTGTTCGTCGGCCATCCCCAGCCCTTGCATGCGGGTGTCGAAAAAGGAGGGCCCGATGCGTGCAAGCGGTGGGCCCGGCGGGCAGCACAGATGTTTTCCCTCGGCGCGGAGCGGGCGGTGATCCAGGCGGTGGTGTTCGACTTCGACGGGACCATCCTCGACAGCGAGAGCCACGTGTACGGCGTGGCGCGCGACCTCTTCGCCGAGCACGGTGCGGTGCTGCCGCTGGAGGTGTGGGCGGACTGCGTGGGGCGCGAGTCGGGGTACTTCGATCCGATCGGCTACCTCGAGGAGTGCACGGGGAGGAAGCACGACCGGGATGCGTTGAACCGCCTGCGCCGCGAGCGCTTCTTCGAGCGCATCCGCGAGGTCGGCCCGCTCCCGGGCGTGGAGGATGCGCTTGCCGCCGCACACTTGCAGGGGCTGCGGCTGGGGATCGCGTCCAGCGGGTCGCGCGTGTGGGTGGAGGGGCAGCTCGAGCGCCTGGGACTGCGCCGCTACTTCGACTGCGTCCGCACCGCCGACGATGTGGAGCGCGTGAAGCCGGAGCCGGACCTGTACCTGAGCGCACTGGAGTGCCTGGGCGTGGACGCATCGCGCGCGGTCGCCATCGAGGACTCGCCGAACGGTGCGTTGGCCGCGCGCCGCGCGGGGATGTATTGTGTCGTCGTCCCCAACCCCGTGACCGCCGCCCTCGCCTTCGGAGACCACTCGCTGCGGCTGGAATCGCTGGCGGGCGTGGAGTTGGGGGAGCTGCTGGAGAGGGTGGTGAAGGGAAGTGCGTGAGTGCGTTAGTGCGTGAGTGCGTTGAATACTGGAGGCAGGGTATCGGGCAGGGCGTTACCGCCCTCTATCAGCCCATCCCCCATTTTGTCATCCTGCGACGCGCTGCGCAGAACTTGCACGGCCACCGAACTCTGGCGCGGAGCGAAGGATCTACTGCGCGTGGCGAGGGGACCGTGGTACGGCGCCGTCCTCCTGCCTCGCCGGCTAGATCCTTTGGTCGCCGCAGGGAGTACGGGGCGCGTTGCGGGCGTTGGAGTCGGCGGCTCCCTCAGGATGACAAAATGGGGGTGCACGCAACCACTGGCGTGCTGTTCAGGACTTAGCACTTAGCACTGAGGACTTAGGACTATACGCACTCACGCACTAACGCACTTTCTTCTTCTTCCTGGAGACCATCCGTGACCCGTACATCCCGTTCTTTCGCCGTCATGCTCGCGGTCGCCATTGCGGGGGCGGCGCAGGCGCAGGTGCAGGTTCCGAACAGGCCCGCCACGCGCGACCCGGCGGCGCGGCCGGGGCAGACGGTGAGCGCGCCGGACAACGGAGTGGCGGGGGAGGACGCGCGCATCCGGCAGATCGTGGCGGGGGTGTCGGCGCAGCGGATCGAGGCCGACATCCGGCGGTTGGCGGCGTTCGGGACGCGGCACACGATGAGCGACACCGTCTCGCAGACGCGCGGGATCGGGGCGGCGCGCAGGTGGCTGTACGCGGAGTTCCAGAGGATCTCGCGGGAGTGCGGCGGATGCCTGGAGGTGCGCTACGTGGGCGAGGTGATCCCCGCCAATCCACAGAGCCGCGTCCGCGTGCCCACCAACGTGGTCGACGTGGTCGCCATCCAGCGCGGGCAGACCGATCCCAACCGCCACGTGCTGATCACCGGGCACTACGACTCGCGCGTCAACGACGTGATGGACGCCACCAGCGAGGCACCCGGCGCCAACGACGACGCGTCGGGAGTCGCGGCGGCGCTGGAGGCGGCGCGCGTCCTGTCGAAGCACCGGTTCGACGGGACGATCGTGTACGGAGCGCTGGCCGGCGAGGAGCAGGGGCTGCTGGGCGGCGAGATCCTTTCTCGCTTCGCGAAGGCCAACGGGTGGCGGATCGCGGGGGTGCTCAACAACGACATCATCGGCAACACCCGCGGGCAGACGGGGGCGACCGGCAACACGACGGCGCGCGTCTTCGGCCCCGGCATCGCGCCGGACGCGCCGGCGACGGAGCTGCGGCGCTACCTGTACAGCGGCGGCGAGCTGGACACGCCCTCGCGGCAGCTGGCGCGGTACGTGGACCGGGTGGCGGACCAGTACGTCAACGACCTGGACGTGCAGATGATCTACCGCCTGGACCGCTTTGGCCGCGGCGGCGACCATACGCCCTTCTTTCTGGCGGGCTACCCCGCCGTGCGCATCACCGAGACGTTCGAGGACTACACGCGCCAGCACCAGAACGTCCGCGTGGAGAACGGCATCCGCTACGGCGACACGCCGGACATGGTGGACTACCCGTACGTCGCCAAGATGACCGCGCTCAACGCCGCGTCCCTCGCCTCGCTGGCCTGGGCCCCCGCGGCGCCGGACTCGGTGACGGTGGCGGGCGGCGTGTCGCCTAACACGGTGCTGCGCTGGAAGGCGGTGGACGCGCCGGACCTGGCGGGCTACCGCGTGTACTGGCGCGAGCCCACGGAGGCCACCTGGACGCGCTCCCGCTGGGTCGGCAACGTCACCGAGGCGACGCTGGAGAACGTCATCATCGACAACTACTTCTTCGGCGTGGTGGCGGTGGACCGCGAGGGGCACGAGAGCATCGCGGTGTACCCGATGCCCGGCAGGTAGCGTGCGTGCGGAGTGCACGCGGCCGTCCCCGAGCGGGACGGCTCGATTCCGGACGTCTGGTGGCGGCGCGTGCCGAGCTATCCTTCGAAGTGATCGACGGCTGGCGCACGGTAAGGCTGTGGCGGGCCGGCAGCATCGTTCGCCGCTTCCGCCGCAGCTTGGCGAAGTAGTGGTCCACGCTTCGCGTGAGCGCGGCCGCTGAGTGCCCCCACAGCTCGCGCAGGAGCTCAAACCCCCTCCCCGTGGGCCAGCACCTGCGGGACTGTCTTGCCGCCCGCCAATCTTAGCACGAGCCTGGGAAGGACCTCCGGCCTGGCGCTGGCGATCAGGAATTAGCACCGATCGGATCCGCGGGTAGACGCCCGGCTGTGGCGAAGGGTCGAGCCGCGAGGCGGCGATTTCAGTGCGTCGATATTACAGGACGGTGTGCCCGGCCCCGGCGCCGGAGAAGCGGCAGAGATGCGATCGAAGGGCTCGGGCCGGTGACCCCGGGACTTTGTTGCTTTTCTCTCCATGTCACAGAAGCCGCCCGCCACGGATCGAAGTACCAGATCGATCCGCTCGCGAGAGCGGCGGCCCGCGTAGAGGCGATCTGATCACGGAGTAGCGGGCCTCTCCGGGGGGCGCTTCCCGGTTTCTCCGCCTGTTGGGGAAAGCTGCAGAACACCGTTGTCGAGCCGGCGCCCTGCCGCCGAGCTGGGTCGCTCCGACTCAGCTTTGAGCCGGCGGGGTAATGCCCAATTCACCTTTAGGTCCTGAATGGGAGGGATGTAACATGCCAGCGATAAGTACATCCGGATGCCGCATCGCTCGCGTGACCGCGGTGCTCTTTCTGGTAGTGGGAGCCAGCGTTCTGGGAAGCCCTTCCGGAAGCGCGCAGAGATCACCGCTTCGCTCCGGTGCCGCGACCGCCCCCGCTCCGACGTCCGATTCGGCGCTCGTGCAGGCTGCAGCCGTGGCGGCCCGGGTCGCGACACGAGCAGGAGAGGCCTGGCCGGGGTTCTGGCCTGTGGACCAGGCGTTTATCCTCACCCGGTATCCAGACGCTGCGCTTCTGGTCTCGTCCACTCCCCCACCCCCCGGCTATACGCCGCTGAGCGGCGAGGCCGCTCCGGAAGAGTTGCGCGCGAGGGGATATCTCTATCTCGGGATGCCAGCAGGACTCGAACAGAGCAGGGGGTTCCATATCGCCTTCCCCGTGAATGGCAGGCGTGTCACCGCGGTCCCGCTCCAGCCAACGCTGTTCAAAACGCTCGACCTCCTCTATCACGAGTCTTTCCACCTGTTCCAGATCGAGCGTTTCGCCCGAGTCCCCGGCGAGCCGCGGGGCGAGTTCGGGAAACCCCTGGTCGATTCGGTCCACATCGCCCCTCTGGAGTTCACCGCGAAGGTGGAAGTGGAGAGGCGGATCCTGTCTGCCGCGCTCGCGAGCTCGCGAGCGGATTCGCTGCGCTCCCTTCTGCACCTGTACCTGGCCACGCGCCGAGCGCGGAGCGACGGACTGGCCGATGTGCAGGCCGTCGAGAGGATGATGGAGCGCCAGGAGGGCACCGCACGTTACGTAGGCCTGTCCGCTGCGTCCACGGCGACGGGGGCGGGGCGCGACACTGTCGTCGCGTTTCTGCGCCGCGAACTCGCGAGGCCTCTGGAAGAGTTCTCCCGCGGCCCCGAGACTGACGCGCGGCTGATGCGTCACCGGTTGTACGCAACGGGAGCCTCCCTAGGGGTGGTGCTGGACCGTCTCGGAATCCCATGGCGCGACCGCGTGCAACGGGGAGAGTACCTGGACGCGATCCTCGCAAGGGCACTAGCCTTCGACCCCCGCCGCACGCGTGTCCTCTCGCGCGCCGCGCTCGTGCGCTTCGGCAACGCGGACGTCGTCGGGAGGGAGCGGGCGATTCCGCGCTGAGGCGCATCGGGGATCGCACGGGGATGCCGATTTCGGCGCGCACAGCTCCGGTGGAGGAGCCACGTGCCTGCAGTAGTTCGAGGAACTTCGCCTGCGTCAGCGACCGCCCGCTGGCTCCAGCTCTGGAACTAAGGAAAACCGCCGGACATCGGCCTATAAGCCGGCTGGACTGTGTCGAGGGCGAGCCCCACTCCCGCCTGATCGGCCCCGTGTCACAGGAACCACCCGCAGCGGATCAGATGTGCATATCGACTCACCGCGGAGCGGAACTCCGAGGCCGGCAGGCATGAGAGGCCCGGACGACCGACATCCCGGGGACGCCGAGACCGCCCGGCGGATCGCAGACGGAGACCGGGTGGCGCTGGCGACCGTCTACCGCGCCCACCACACCCGCATTTTCGGGACGCTGTACCGGCTGCTGGGCGACGCTGCCGCGGCGGCCGACGTGACTCACGACGCCTTTGTGCGAGCGTGGGAGAGTGCCGCTTACTTCCGGGGCGAGGCGGGGCTGGGCACCTGGATTACGAGAATCGGGATCAACTTAGCGCTCAAGCAGCTGCGCCGCGAGCGATGGATGACCGGTTTCCAGCAAGACGAGACGGCCGGTCCGGCGGCGGTCCGACCCGTGTCGTTGGATGCGTTGGAGCTGGACCGTGCCATCCGGGCGCTTCCAGAGGCGCTGCGCAGTGTGCTGGTGCTTCATGCTGTGGAGGGGTACTCGCATCCGGAAGTCGCGGAGCTCCTGGGGATCTCTGAGGCCGCGTGCCGTCAGCGCCTTCACCGCGCACGGATGCGGCTGGCCGGAACGCTGGCGGAGGAAGATTGATGAGCGAGCCACAGGGATGCTCGGACTTTGACGAGCTCGCGCCTGCCCGCTACCAGGCGGGCGACATGGTCTCGGACGAGCGCGCGGTATATGCCGAGCACCTCGACGAGTGCGGCGCGTGCCGCGACGCGGTTGGCCGGCAGCGGCGCCTCGACGCCCTTCTGCTCATGCTCCCGCAGTACGAGACACCGTCTCGCAAGGAGCGCTGGGTGCCGTCCCGCAGGCGCTGGGCCGCCGTGGCACTGGCGATCGCTGCGGCGGCCGTCCTCCTCCTGGTGTTCCCGGGGCGCAGGAGCCCAGGCGGGTGGACGGTGGGCGAAGCGGTGGCCGCCGATGCGGTCCTCGCCCGCGCCATCGCGGAGCCCGGCGTACGGGCCGGCGCGGTGCGGCCGGAGGTGCCCTGGCTCGGGTTCGTCGGCTGCGCCGACTGGATCGTTCCACCGGGGGATGGGATCTATCTGTGTGCGCTGGCTCCGCGTGGCCCGCTCGGGAGTGCGGGCGCGCGTGCAGGCGACGTCCTGGTGTCGGTGGAAGGACGCCCCGTGCGCCGCACGGAGGAGATGTACATCGCCTTCGGCGGGCGCGACGTAGGCGAACGGGTGAGAGTTGCGTTCCGCTCTGGCAAGGCTGTGCGCGTGGCGGTAGTTGAGCTGGCGGAGCGCCGTCTCGGCCCTCGCCATCCCTTCGACCTGGAGTGGAGCCCAGCGCTCCGCGCATCTCTGAACCGGGTGCCGCCAGGTGGGGTGGACGTGCTGGCGGTGTTCGAGAACCTACCCGATTCTGTGACGGCCCGGCTCGGGATCACGTCGGGAGTGCGCGTGGCGCTCGAGCCCACCCGCGAGCAGTCCGAGCGTTCGCTGCTGGCGCCGCTACCCTACCTGTTCGGCCGCGGCGGCCTGCGCGCCGGCGACATTATCACCGCCGTGAACGGGGGGCCCGTGGGCGACTCTTGGATCATCCCCGCGCTCATGAAGATGCAGCACGGGCCGTTCGAGATGTCGGTGCTCCGCGGAGGCGAGTCGCTCCGCCTCCGCTTCATCCCTCCCCCTGAATTTCCACGGAAACCGTGACCCCCTCCGGCGCCGTCTGCGCTCTCCTTCACCCCCCGGGACCCGCACCCGCCGCTGCACTGGCCGGACACGGCGGATGCCGCGCTGGTGCGTATGACCGCCACCCTGAACCGCTCGGCGGTGCGGGTGGGGCGCGTGTGGCCCGGCTTCTGGGGCACGGACCAGGCTTTCCTCCTCGTCAACCCCGCCGGACGCGCCCTCCGGTGACGCAGCGTATCCCCTCGCACAGGTACGTTCGCTCCGCCGGAGCGGGGCTTTAGTTCGGACTGGCGAGCCTGCTCTACCGCTTTGCCGGGTACCCTCCCGGCCTGGGGCCGAACCGCTTCTCGACGGCCTACGACCTCGGCGGCGACACCATCCACGCGGTGGAGGCGAAAGGGACGAGCGGCTTCGACCGCCTCAACTTCTATTTCCACGAGGCGTTCCACGGCTACCAGAGGCGCCGCTTCGCCCCATCGCGCGACCGCGACCCCAGGGCGCGCTTCTGGGACCAACTGGTGGACTCCGCGGTCTTGACGGCACCGGAGTTCATCGCGACGGCCGAGGCGGAACGGCGCGCGCTCGTAGCCGCGCTCCATGCCGCCTCGCCGGACAGGGTGCGCTCGCTGGCGCGGGCGTACCTCGCGCTTCGAGAGCGGCGCACGGCCGCCCGTCCGCCGGTACGCGCCGTTGAGCGCAGCATGGCGCGGATGGAGGGGACCGCGACGCTGGTGGGTTACGGGGCCGCCACGAGGCCATGGGCGACCCGCCTGCGACGCGCGCCGCCGCCTGCGCGCGGAGCGAGCTCATCCGCGCCCTGTCCGACCACGGCGACTTTCCGGAGGCGGATGCGCGGCTGATGAGTGGCGCCTGTACGGGACCGGGGCCGCCCTAGGAGTGCTGCTCGACCGCGTTTCGCGGGATTGGCGCCCGCGGGTTGACGCGGCGAGTACCTAGACGTCATCCTGGCCGCGCGTGTGGGCTTCACACATGCCTGACTAGCCGCGTCTGACGGACCTGAGGCCCCGGCCCCGGCCAGGGTCTTAGCGATTGGTCACGTGCTTCGCCGCAGCACACGGATCGGGCGTCTGCGCGATTAATGGTGTGCCCGCGGCGACAAGGGTGAGGACGGGTGCCAGAGTTCTGACAAGGCTCATGGTTCCCGCGAGTGGCTGGGGTTCGGAAACGGGCTGGCGCCGCCCGTGACCAGAAGGGTAACCCGCGTCCCCGGCTCGGGGGCGCTGGTTTGTAGGAGTCGGTAAGGAACTGCGGGTACGCGCGTGACGCTCGGTGCGGGGAGACCCTTGTAGGAACGGCGGCGCGCCGCCATCTTCCAAATCGTGTCGGTTCCGGCCCCTCGGTGTCGCGTGCGCGGGGCGGTGAATCGAACGTGCAACGCGCCGGCTCGTCCGGGCCGGCGCGGCCTCCCCCCGTTCCACGCAGCCCCGGAGAACCTTCATGCGCCACCTCGCAGTCCTGTCCACCCTCGCCGCGCTATCGCTGGCCGCCTGCTCCGGCAGCGACGCGCCGCTCGCGCCCTCCGCCGGTTCCAGCCGCATCGTCAACGGCGCGCCCACGGGCAACGCCTATCCGTCGGTGGGCGCGCTCCTCTTCGACTACAACGGCAACGGAGTGGACGGCAACGACCAGTGGTGCACCGGCAGCCTGGTGTCGCCCACGGTGTTCGTGACGGCGGCGCACTGCGTCATCACGCCGTACACGCCGCCGGGGTCGCAGTTCTACGTGTCGTTCTCGCCGGACCTGTTCGGCAAGGGATTCCGCGCCATCGCCGCGACCGGCTACAAGGCCGACCCGCAGTACGGGCACGACCAGGCGAACCTGCACGACCTGGCGGTGATCTTTCTGCCGGCCGCCGCCACGCGCGGGATGACGCCGCTCAAGCTCCCCACCGCCGGCTACCTGGATGCGCTGGCGGCGAAGGGCAGCCTGAGCAAGCAGCTTTTCGTGAACGTGGGGTACGGCGTGTCGGCCACGCGCACGGGCGTTCCGGGCTTCTCGTTCGACGGTAAGCGCAGCTATTCGCGGTCCGAGTTCATGGGCCTGCAGCCGACCTGGCTCGGCCTGCTGATGAACACCAGCGCCACCGGCGAGGGCGGCGACTGCTACGGCGACTCGGGCGGCCCCAAGTTCATCGACGGCGACCCCACCACCATCGTCGCCACCGTCACTACCGGCGACTACAACTGCCGCGCGACCACCTGGGACTGGCGTCTGGACACGCCCGAAGCGCGCGCGTTCCTGGCGCCCTTCGTCAAGCTTCCCTGACGCACCCCGCCTGACGGACCGAGGCCGGCCACCCGCTTGGGTGGCCGGCCTTTTTTTAACTGCATGGCCTCACGCGGAGACGCGGAGACGCAGAGAGAACTTCGCGTCCTCTCCCCGCGGCTCCGCGTCTCCGCGTGAGACTGCTGTTGGGGTTGACATAGGGGGTGGGGGTACCTATTATGGATACGGGCAGGGGGTATATCGAAACGAACGGAGGGAACGATGGAACGGGTGACGATCGAGATCGGGGGGATGAGCTGCGGGCACTGCGTGAGGGCGGTGGAGCAGGCGCTCGGCGGCATAGATGGGGTGAAGGTCGAGGAAGTGAAGATCGGGGGCGCGACCGTGGAGTATGATCCCGCGGTGGCGAGTCCGGAGCGGATCGGCGCGGCCATCGAGGAAGAAGGATACCAGGCCCGCGTGGCCGGGAGGTGATCATGGATGCCAGCGAATGGGCGGTGATCTTTGGCGGCGCGGCCGCCATCGCGTGGGTCACTGGTACTTCTTCGTGGCGGGGCGCTCGCCGGCGCACGCCGCGGTCGGGGCGGTGGCGGGCGGACGGCAGGAGGTGACGGTGGTGGTGCAGGGGGGCTACTCGCCCGCGCACGTGCGGGTGAAGGCGGGTGCGCCCGTGCGGCTGCTCTTCGACCGGCAGGAGACGTCGGGGTGCTCGGAAGAGGTGGTGATCCCCGATTTCGGGATCAGGCGCTTCCTTCCCGCCAACCAGCAGACGCCCGTCGAGTTCACGCCCGAGCGCGCCGGGAGCTACGAGTTCACCTGCGGCATGGGAATGCTCCGCGGGCGCATCACGGTGGAAGAACAGGAGGGGTGAGATGCACACCCATGTATCGCCGGAGCGGGAGACGGCGCGCGAAAAGGTCACCATCCCCGTGAGCGGGATGACGTGCGCCGCCTGCTCCGGCCGCGTGCAGCGGGCGCTGGAGAAGCAGCCGGGGGTGCAGCAGGCCGCCGTCAACCTGATGCTCCGCAACGCGACGGTCGACTTCGATCCCGCTTCGACGTCTGCGGACGCGCTGGTGGATGCGATCCGGGCGACCGGGTATGGTGCCGAGCTGGCGCATCCGGATCGCTCCGCGTTCGACGAGCAGGAGGCGCAGGACCGCGCGCACGACGATGAGTTCCGCGAGCTGCGGGTGAAGGCCGGTGTCAGCTTCGCCGTGGCGATGCTCTCGATGCTCGTCGCCATGCCGCTGATGGCGGTGGGGGAGCACGGGCACGGCGCCACCGTCGATCCCTTCATGCGCTGGGCGATGGAGTGGCTGAGCCCCCCGCTGCGATCCGCGCTTCCGTGGCTTTACGCGATCCCGCGCGCGGTGCTGGCGTGGGGGCTGCTCGTGGCCACCGTAGCGGTGATGGCGTGGGCGGGCCGGCACTTCTACACGCGCGCCTGGGCCGCCTTCCGCCACCATTCCGCCGACATGAACACGCTGGTGGCGGTGGGGACGGGCGCGGCGTTCGTGTACTCGGTGGCCGCGACGGTGGCGCCGGGCTTCTTTCTGAGCCGCGGCGTGCAGCCGGACGTGTACTACGAGGCGGTGGTGTTCATCATCGCCCTGATCCTGGCCGGCAACGCGATGGAGGCCCGCGCCAAGCGCCAGACCTCCGCCGCCCTGCGCGCGCTCGCCGAGCTCCAGCCGAAGACCGCGCGCGTCCTGCGCGGCGACGCGGAGATCGACGTCCCCGTCGAGGACGTGCGGCACGGCGACACCGTGGTCGTGCGCCCCGGCGAGCGCATCCCGGTGGACGGCGAGGTCGTGTCCGGGGGGAGCGCGGTGGACGAGTCGATGCTCACCGGCGAGTCGATGCCGGTGCAGAAAGGCACGGGCGACCGGGTGATCGGCGGCACCATCAACCGCACGGGCGCCTTCCAGTACCGCGCCACCACCCTCGGCGCGGACAGCGTGCTGGCGCGCATCGTCAAGCTGATGCGCGACGCGCAGGGCTCGCGGGCGCCCATCCAGCGCCTGGCCGATCGCATCAGCGCCGTCTTCGTCCCGGTCGTCCTCTCCATCGCCATCGCCACCTTTGTGGCGTGGTTCGTGGTGGCCGACGTGGCGCCAGGGGTGCGCGCATTCGCGGCCGCGGTGGCGGTGCTGATCATCGCCTGCCCCTGCGCCATGGGGCTCGCCGTGCCGACCGCGGTGATGGTGAGCACGGGCAAGGGCGCCGAGTACGGTGTGCTGATCAAGGGCGGCGAGGCGCTCCAGCGCGCCGGCGACCTGACCACCGTCGTGCTGGACAAGACGGGCACCGTCACCGAGGGGCGCCCGACGGTCACCGAGATGGCGCTGGCTGCCGGCGGCGTGGTCGCATCGGAAGACGAGCTCCTGCGCCTGGTCGCATCGCTGGAGACGCGCTCGGAGCACCCGCTGGCGGACGCCATCGTGACGCGCGCAAAGGATGCGGGCCTCGCGCTCGCCGCGCCCGATGCGTTCGAATCGGTGACGGGGCGCGGCGCGGTCGGGGTGGTGGAGGGGCGGGCGGTCGCGGTGGGGAACGCGCTGCTGATGTCCGACTATGCCATCGTCATCGACCCGCTCCAGGGCGACGCCGCGCGGCTCGCGACCGAGGGGAAGACGCCGATGTTCGTGGCGGTGGACGGGCGGCTGGCGGGGCTGGTGGCCGTCTCCGATCCCATCAAGGAGAGCTCGCGCGCCGCGGTGCGGCGGCTCCATGCGATGGGCCTTGAGGTGGTGATGCTGACCGGCGACAACCGCCACACGGCCGAGGCGGTCGCGCGCGAGGCGGGGATCGACCGCGTCGTCGCCGAGGTGCTTCCTGAGGGGAAGGTGGCGGAGATCGAGCGGCTGCAGGGGGCCGGCAGGGTGGTGGCGATGGTGGGCGATGGCATCAACGACGCGCCCGCCCTGGCCCGCGCCGATGTGGGGATCGCGATCGGCACCGGCACGGACATCGCCGCCGAGGCCGCGGACGTGGTGCTGATGCGCGGCGACCTCGACGGCGTCGCCGCCGCCATCCACCTCTCGCGCCGCACGATGCGCACGATGAAGCAGAACCTCTTCTGGGCCTTCATCTACAACGTCGTGGGGATCCCGGTCGCGGCCGGCGTGCTGTACCCGGCGTTCGGGCTGCTGCTCTCCCCGATTCTGGCGAGCGCCGCGATGGCGTTCAGCTCGGTGAGCGTGGTGGCGAACAGCCTGCGGCTGCGGCGGGTGCGGCTGGGTTAGGCCCCGGCGGTTGAAACCGCTGCAACAACGGCGGGAAACCTGCCTTCGCAGGTTGCGGGGGCGCGGGGGATCGAGCACCGGGGGGATGAACAGCACCGGGGGAACAGCACCGGGGGATGAACGGCACCGGGGGATAAATCCCCCGGCTGGAACTACGCGAAGACCGCTGAAGCGGTCTCGGGCGCTGTGGAGATCGGCGCGGCGACAAAGTAGGAAGTACGGGACAGATGCACGCTAAACGCCCCTCCCCCAGCAGTTTGGGGGAGGGGCAGCGAGGAACGAGCGGGGAGGGGGCCCGCCGCACTCACGCACTAACGCACTCACGCACTGAGGTCCAATGCCGGCCAGCACGAACGACGACCGCCCCGCCGCCTGCGCGTGCGGGGTGGCGCATGGGGAGGAGGACGGGGAGCGGAAAGCCCTCGCGGTGGACGCCGGGATCAAGGAGCGCAACCTCAAGCGGCTGCGGCGCATCGAGGGGCAGGTCCGCGGGCTCCAGAAGATGGTGGAGGAGGACCGCTACTGCGCCGACGTCATGACGCAGATCTCGTCGGTGCACGAGGCGCTGCGCGGGGTGGGACGCGAGCTGATGCGCAACCACCTCAAGCACTGCGCCGCCGCCGCCATCACGGGCAGCGACGGCGCGGCGGCCGATTCCATGTACGACGAGCTCGTGGACATGATGTACAAGCACGCCCGCTGATCACCCCGCGCGCGCCCTCCCGGGGAAGGCGTGGGCGCCGCGCTCTATCCACCCCGCCGCCTCGGCCGCGGTGACCGGCTCGGAGAAGAGGAAGCCCTGCCCGTGCTCGCAGTCCAGCCGGCGCAGGGCGCTCTGCTGCTCGGCGGTCTCCACGCCCTCGGCGGTGACGCTGAGGCCCAGCGTGCGGGCCAGCGACACCACGCTGCGCACGATGGCGCGGTCCGACGCGGACTGGCCGACGCGCTGCACGAACGAGCGGTCGATCTTGAGCACGTCGAAGGGGAGCTGCCGCAGGTACGAGAGCGACGAGTAGCCGGTGCCGAAGTCGTCCAGAGCCAGGCGAACGCCTCCCTCGCGCAGGGCGGTGAGGGTGGCGGCGGCGGCTTCGGCGTCCTCCACCATCGAAGTCTCCGTGACCTCCACCATCAGCCGCCCCGAGCCCACGCCGAACTCGCGCAGCACCGCGCGCGTGTGCTCCGCCACGTCCGGGCGCACCACGTGGCGGCCCGAGAAGTTGACGCTCAGCGACACGGGAAGGGCCACCGGGTAGAGCGACGTCCACTCGCGAAGCTGGCGGGCGGCGGCGCGCAGCACCCAGCGGTCGATGTCCACGATCAGGTCGCTCCGCTCGGCGACGGGCAGGAAGGCCTGCGGGCCCAGCAGACCCCGCACCGGGTGATCCCAGCGGACCAGCGCCTCGAAGCCTGACAGCCGCCCGTCACGCAGGGAGATGATGGGCTGGAAGCGGAGCGCGAGCTCGTCGTGGTCCAGCGCGCGGCGCAGGTCCGACTCCATGGCGCCGACGGCCGAGTCGTGCGTGCGGAGGGTCGTATCGCCCGCTCCGTAGTGGCCGGGGCCCAGCGCCTTTGCCCGGTACATGGCGCGGTCGGCGCTGGCGAGCAGGTCCTCCGGCTCCTCGCACTCGGAGCTGAGGGCGATGCCGATACTCGCGGACGGGTGGATCTGGACCGAGCCCGCAGTGGTGGCGGCGGCAAGGGTGCGCTGGATTCGGTGCACCACGGGCACCACCTCCGCCTGGCGCCCCGTGCCGCGCACCAGGACGCCGAACTCGTCGCCGCCCACGCGGCCCACGATGTCGGTGGGCCGCACGCATGCCAGCAGCCGCTGGCCGATGGTGGAGAGGAGCGCGTCGCCGGCGGCGTGGCCGTGGCGGTCGTTCACGGCCTTGAAGCGGTCCAGGTCGATGAAGAGGAGGGTGAACTCATCGCCCGTGCCCCGCTCGCGCGCGGCGCAGGCCAGCCGCAGGCGGTGCAGGAAGCTCGCGCGGTCCAGCGTGCCGGTGAGCGCGTCGCGGCTCTCGGCGACGGGTTGCTCGGCTTCTTCCGACGTGTGCGCGGTCAGGTCCTCGCACCAGGTGACCAGGCCCACGGGGCGCGCCGCCTCGTCCACGATGGGGTCGGAGCAGAGGCGGACGGGGAAGCGCGTGCCGTCGCTGCGCACGTTGGTGCGCTCGCGCGTCCAGCGTGGCAGGCGGCGCGCGGCGTTGCCGCCGTCGAAGCTCCACAGCTCCGGCGGCGCCAGCGAGCGCGCCTCCCGCCCGTACAGGTCCTCCACCTTGTAGCCGTGCATGCGCGCTTCGGCCGGGTTGGCGTAGACGATCCGCCCCCGCTCGTCCGCGATGGTGACGCCCACCTGCGCCGTCCGCAGCGCACCCTCCAGCAGCCTCACGCGATGCTCGGCGCGCTTGCGTGCGGCGGCTTCTTCCTCGCGAGCAGTCTCGGCCGCGGCCGCTTCCGCCATGCACACCAGCGCGATCCGCTCCGGCCCCGACCACCCCTTGCCGCCGAGCGCGATCAGGCAGCCGAGCGGCTCTTCGCGCACGCAGCACACCGGCACCAGTGCGACGGTGGCCGCCGAGCCCGGCTCGGCGCGCGGGAGCGGGACGTAGCGCGCGGCGTCGGTCGCGACCGCCTCGTTCGCCAGCGGGCGCAGCTCGCCCAGGGCGCGGGTGAGGACGGCCTGCTCCGGTGCGTCCGGCACGCCGTGGAAGCCGATCTCGGCGTTCGCGGGCACGAAGACGGCCGCGGTCGCGCCCAGGCGGCGGACCGCGCCCGACAGCAGGTCGCGGATTGCGGGGGGAAAGGTCTGCGGGCCGGGTGCGGCCAGCTCGTCGCCGGTGGCGAACGGCGTCCGCGGGCTCATCGGACGGCCCCGGGCCTGGGGGTGCGGGCCGCGCGCGCGGGCGGCCTGGCCGGGGAGAGGGAGCGCGTACCGCTGGTGCGCATTTTCGTGACCTGTTCGGCGGCTCGACTGGCGTGGCCGCTGGTGCGGCGGTAGCCTCGTAGCTTTGCGTCGCCGGCTTTCGCCGGGTTTGCCGTTTGTCGTAGGCGCCCGGGTGCGCTGCTCTCCCGGGCCGGACATGCGTTTACCGCAACATGAGTCAGGGTGCACGACCGCGCAAGCGTGCTCGGCGGCACCCCTCCATCAGCATGGACGGGCAAGGGGCGTGCCCGGTCACATGGTGGGGCGGGACAGGGAAATGGTGGGGGGACCGGCGGTTGAAACCGCTGCAACAACCGCGGGAAACCTGCCTTCGCAGGTTGGGGGGCGGGTCGGCGGGAAGGGGGGCGCCGGGGCCGGGTCGCCGGGGGCTAAAGCCCCCGGCTGGAACTACGCGAAGGCGGCTGAAGCCGGCTCGAGAGGCGCGCATTCGCACCCGTTGGTCACCCTGAGCGACGCGCGGCTCCGGCCTGGCCCGGTCCGGGATCTTCGGCGCGGAGCGAAGGATCTACTGCGCGTGGCGGGGGGCTTGTCGTCGGTGGCTGGATCCTTGGCGCGCCGCAGCAGGCCGGCCGGTGGGGCGGGCTCGCTCAGGATGACCGCGGGCGGGCTTT